>NZ_JAVRBM010000001.1:125356-215383 GCF_034531255.1 Nostoc sp. ChiQUE01b
CAGGACGATATAAAGCAAGGTGGTCGAGTTTACCGCTGTGATCGTAGTCGAAAGCGAAGGCAAGATCGGCTGGTGAACGGAGGTCGTAGCCGCCAATCCCGAACCCAGGATCACCCTGTTGATAGACAGGTGTGAAATTTCCACCGTTATTGCGTAAAATCCAGATTGTTCCAGTCCCAGGACGATATAAAGCAAGGTGGTCGAGTTTACCGCTGTGATCGTAGTCGAAAGCAAAGGCACGATCTGCACTAGACTTTAGGTCGTAGCCACCGATTCCACTCCCCGGATCTCCCTGTGCATAAACCGATGAAAAACTTCCTGCTGTGTTTTTAAGAATCCAGATTGTTCCAGTCCCAGGACGATATAAAGCAAGATGGTCGAGTTTACCGCTGTGATCGTAGTCGAAAGCAAAGGCACGATCTGCACTAGACTTTAGGTCGTAGCCACCGATTCCACTCCCTGGATCTCCTTGTGCATAAACTGCAAAGAACTTAAGCGTCTGCAATGTTAGAGATTGGGCAATCAAAGGTGCGCTTCCTACTGCTGTTACTCCAGTTACAAAACCGCCTGTGATTTTCACAAATTGGCGTCGAGAAAGTTTATCTAACATAGTAAGCTTCCTGTAAAATTAGCAAATTTCAAATTTCTATTGCTAAATTACGTCTAATGTGAATTAAAAACGCCTCTTCTGCCACAAGGGTTTCTAGATTCGCCCAAAATCATTGTTTTGGAACTACCTAGAAAATTACAAGGGTTTCAAGATTTAATTCACATTAAACGTAAATTCATAAATAACGTGAATCTATCAATTCATTTAACTTCTTGATAGATTCACTTCGGGGCTACCATGCTCCCGCGTGAACGCGTGAATTAGCGTGTAATATACAACACTAAAAATGTACAGAACAACATTTAAATGGATATTAGCAGTATGTATAAATTTACAATAGGAGTTAATGCTTAAGAAAATGTAAAGTTTTTAACCCATTAGTGACAAGTTAAAAGCGAGTAAATTTTGTCAATATGTCTAAGTATAGAAACAAATCTGTATAAGAATGTTAAACCAATTCGCAATTCGCAAGCCGGGGATTTAAACCCCTACAACTTTGTTAACAATCAAAAATTCACGCATTAAAGAGAGTTTCAGTCACGGCATTTCCAACCGGAGGCTGGAAACAAGGTTTTAAAGGAGTTTGGCTTAAGTTGACACTAATGAGCAATCCGCTTTACCCCTACTGCGCGGTCATTTACCTGAAAACTGCTGTAACTTTTGCACAAATTCTTGATGTTCAGTGGCAGCTAAACCTGCTTGTAACACAGATAACACCGTTGCCGTTTCTCCTGACAACAAGGCAGATACCGCTAACCACAACCCCGGAAACACCTGACTGCGAATAATTCCCTGCTCATCGTTTGGTAGCGAAACATACTCGTCCGCTTGCAGCCTAAACCAATCTAATTGATTATCTAATGTTCGCCAGACAATATACTCCTGTACTCCATTCCGTCGATAGGTGCGTTTTTTGTCATGTAAATCGATGGCTGCACTGCTTGCTGCCACTTCGATCACCAGTTCGGGTGCGCCTTGGATATAATCATCCTGACTAATTAATGCCTGTTTACCTGGAATGAATAGTACCGCGTCAGGCTGTGGTTCATTATCCGCATCTAAACGCACTGTCGGTTCAATTCCCAAAACAACGCCAGGGGTTGCAGTTTTATAGTTCCACAACCACCCGATCAGGTCTCCATGTGGTTCGCCATGACTTTTAATTCTCAGTGGCGATGCCATGATATACACAACTCCTTCAACCAATTCAGCTTTTCTTAAATGCGGCATTGCCTGATAGCGACGCTCAAATTCGTAGCGAGATAAGCGATCGCCATTTTCCAAAGGTAAAACTGAAATCACTTTTTTAGGAGTTGCAACCATCCTTTTGTCCTCTTTACCCAAATTGTCCAAACTGAATCAAAGTATTCTAATTTAGCAGTGCTGCATCCATTTTACTACCGCACATGAAAAAGCTCTTGTGCAGCGATTAGGGGTGCTTTCCACCACAAGGGACGTTAGTGTTGGCGTAATAACTAAAAGCAATTTTGACACCGTAAGCCTTTCTTAATTTTTGCCAAACGCTGCTATTGGCGTTGCTCTCCTTTGATATATAGCAAGGGACTGGGGACTGGGTGAAAAGTCTTTTGGTGTCTAAGTTTTATCGAAAAAGTAAAGGTTCAAAACCTCGCCCTTAGTGGGCGAAAAAATCCTTGTATCGCAAGGTAGGTTGAAACCCCACCCCTAGTGGGTGGCTTAGTTTAATTGCGAATTGCTCTCTTCGTAGCGGTAGCGTTCGCGCAGCATTTCGTAGAGAGGAACGAGCGTCATTGCGAATTGCGAATTGATTTCATCATCTCTTGATGTCCTAACCACCAAGGCTTGTGCTATAACTCCTAACTCCTCACTCCTCACTTTTAACTTTGATTGCTTGCACACCAGCCAAAATAAAATTAACTGCTGCTTGAGTATGCTGCTCAATCATTTCTGGACTCAGTAGTTGCAAGTCGGGTCTAGTATGCTTGATGTTTTCGTAAGCGTTGAAGTATAAATTACAAACCCCAATAATATGCAGGGTAGTGAAAAATGGATCGATCTGACGAAAACAACCTTCCGCCATCCCCCGCTCTAAAATCTTAATGAGATAGCTAAAATTTTCTTGCCAATTCCCCTGTTTGAAATACTTTCCCTGATTTTGGTTTGCTTCTTGGAACCAAAGCATCCCTCTGTGCGGGTGAGCAGCTTCATAGGCGATCGCTTCTTTGACTAGCAGTTTCAAAGCTTCCTCTGGTGGAAACTGATCCAGATTTAGCTGTCCAAACCCTTCATGCATCTCCACCACCGGACGTTGTAGAACCGCTTGATACAGTCCTTCCTTGCTCTGGAAGTAGTAGTAAATCATCGCTGTGGTGACACCTGCACCTCTAGCAATCGCCTCTATCCGCGCCCCTTGAAGTCCATTTCTGCCAAACTCCGCTTCCGCTGCATCGAGAATCTGCTTTTTCGTCGCCTCTGCATCGCGCACCTGACGCGGCTTTTTAGATGAAAATTTTGACTGCGTTGAACGACCCACATTGCTCCATCATCATAACGAAAATATATTAACTAAAAACTTGGTTAGTAGTTGACACAGAAGATGAAATTTATTAAATTAATAACTAACTAAAAAATTAGTTAACTGTATAGCTTGTCTATGCAGTAGCCGAAGTTAGCCGCTTAAATGCCCGATAGTATTAGTTCGTCTATTGCAGACAAGACTTTAGTTATCCCAATTTACATTAAAAAGAGTGATGTAGAACAGGCGACACCAGTTTGTCTACAACTTTTAAGTTTCAAGATTACGTTACCTTTTGCTAACGCATCTAGCGACTTTTCAAAAAATTATCAAGATTTTGGAGAAAAAATGGAACCAATTTTACCTGGTGCGCCTTGGTTAATTGCGCACAAATCTATATTGGGAGTGAATAAACCCAATAAAATCACATTAAATGGACAAGATTATGTTATCTGGCAAAACCAAAAAGGCGAAGTGTTTGCCCTTGATAACATCTGTCCGCACATGCAAGCGCCATTATCAGACGGCTGGGTTTGTCAAGAGAGAGATACTATTACTTGCCCTTTTCATGCACTAGAATTTGATGGACAAGGCAGGCTACAGCAAGGAGAAAAAAAAGACACTCAGCCAATTACTAAACCATTAGAGCTAATTATTAGCAATGATTGCATTTGGACGTATGCCGGATTTAAGCCAAGATTACCCATCCCAGATTTGCATCAGAAAATTGTCGATAAATACGAGTTTATCGGAGTAACTGGAGACAAAAGTATTCAGGGTGATTTTTTGACTAATCTGATGGTTAACTATGACTATAATCATCAGAATGGTACTCATAAAGAACTATTTAAAATTACATATTGTAATGTAAGTCATTTTGAAGAAAAAGGATACTCTGCGACAGTCAAACAAGAACTGACAAGAGCCAACAACACATTAGGAGAAATTCTCAAAAATCCTATTTTGGGAATCTTCCCTAAAACATTGACTAACACACTCGAATACGCTTTTCCTTCAACTACAGCTTTTTTTGCTAAAACCCCTATTGGTGATATTGCTCAAATCCATATTCTCTACCCGGAAACAGAAAAAATCACCAAGACGTTTATTTTGATGTATGCTAAAGTCGTCAATCCTTTGATGAAATTTCTGTTTAAAAATTCAGTTTTACAAGCAGCAGCTACAGTTATTGAACAGGATACAGGTGCAGTTGAAAGTTTGTATACTCGACAAAAACCAAAAATTAGATTGCCAAATGAAGAGATTATGTTTTACGCAGAAAAACTCTACCACAATTGGTAATTTAGATTTGCAAAGTATAACTGCGCTATACAATTAAATTGTAGCTAATTACTGCTGGAGGTAGTCAAATATGCGGCAGCTAAAATCCGCCGAGTCAATGCCTGGTAGCTATGGCTTGCCCGTCTTGGGGGAGACTTTAGAAATATTTCGGGATTTAGAACTGTATATATGGCGACGATTCCAGCAGTATGGTTCAGTTTTTAAGACGAGGGTCATGGGACGTAAACGTGCTTATTTAATTGGCCCTGATGCTAATCGGCTAGTGCTGGTGGAACAAGCAGAAAATATGTCATCGCGGATAGGCTAGTATTTCCTAGAATCAACATTTGGCAACAATATTTTATTACAAGATGGGGAAGAACATCGGTTAACTCGTCGGTTGATGTATCCAGCATTTCACGGAAAAGCGATCGCTCCAGTTCGTCAGCCTTCTAAAGTTAAGGGCACAGGTTTGGCTTTTGATTCTTCAACGGGTTTCAAACTTCCTAATGGTGCAAATCGCTCTCCAGATGCATCTTGGGTCAGCCGAGAGCGATTACAAGCACTGAATCCAGACCCCGACAAATTTCTTGCGATCGCTCCAGATTTGGCGGTAGAATTACGCTCTGCTTCAGACAGCTTAAAGACTGTGCAACAAAAAATGCAGGAGTACATTAACAACGGTGTGCGTTTAGGATGGCTGATTGATCCGCAAAACCAACAGGTGGAAATTTACCGTCCAGGACAGGATGTTGAGGTTTTGCAATCGCCTACTAGCTTATCAGGAGAGGATATATTACCTGGATTTGTGCTGGATTTAGCACAGATTTTGAGTTAGGCGATCGCTTTTTACTCACATTTCTTCTCAAAAGGCGATCGCTCAATTCTCCTCATTCATAGTTTGACGAAATTGCAACTATAATTTGATCAAATTTTACAAATAAAAACAAAAAATTAATATTGACTTAATATTAAAAATACTGTCTGGAATAACCCGACAATCAAACCTAAAACACCACCTAAAGTCACAATCGCCTGTAATTCATTTTTCACAATTCCTTCAATTGCAGCTTCTAAATCAGCTGGTGAAGTTGATTTCACCCGGTCAACTATCACTTCATCGATTGACAAAATTGGAATAGCCTGTGCCACAATTGCTTCTAAATCTTTTTCCAAATACTTCTCTAAAATTAGAGCCAATTCTTGACTCATAACTTCTAAAGAAGTACTGACAACTGGTGAAGTACTAAGACGATTCAGTAGCACTACAGCAATATTTTGCCAATCAACAGAATCAGTTAATCCTTGTAAAAAATCACTACCACTATTTTGCAGGTAATGGCGGACACTTTCGCGGGTGGTTTTTCGGAGTTGGCGAACCGTACCCATTGGCAAGTTTTGTAATGATAAATTTTGCAGTAATTTCCGAATGCGATCGCGCATCTGCAAATCTTGAGTCAATTCCTGCAAGCGAGTATTAGCAACCTCTTTTTCATCTAAACAAAAAGTTCGTAGCCGTGTCAGAGTATTACGTAAGCCAAACAAATTTGCTACTACCCAATAAGTTCCACTGGTTTTTTCGCGGAAGCCTTCATCGATAATTTGAATCGTGCGATCGGTTAAAAAATCAACTATCGTTTGGCGCAGCAGATCCGGCGGTAAAACTACTTGCAATAACCAATCAGCAAGTCGCGTAGCTTGTTCTTCACTTAGTTGAAATTCCAGCAATATCTGGTCAAAAATTTGATTGATCTGCGCTTCTAAAAAATCTTCACGCCGCGCTAAAACCTTAAGCAATCGTGGCAAAGACTCCCCTAGTAAATCCCGCAAAATTCCCGCTACAATTTTGGCACTTTTCTCGTTTTTATCTCCTTTTATTTGTTCAATTGCCAACCGCAACAACCAGAGAATTGCTGATTGTACGCGTTCTGTTTGCAGCAAACGCCGCGCCAGATTTTGCAATTCTTGTGGTGTCAATAGTGACCCCATGATTGTATTAGAAATGTTCTTAGCCAGACGTTCTTGATTGCGGGGGATCAATCCAGGGGTGAAGGGTACTCTTCGTCCAGCGATATAAATTGCTCGGTAAGGACGGAACAACATTTTGATGGCTATATCATTCGTGAAATAGCCAATAATTCCACCCAGTACCGGGGGAGACACATAAAGCCAAAGATGAGACCAGTCCAAGGGAAGAATTAAGAAAGTTAGGAGTTATGAGAGACGCGATTAATCGCGTCTGTACAAGAGTTAGGAGTTAAGAGTAGAGACGGAATTAATCGCGTCTGTACAAGAGTTAGGAGTTAAGAGTAGAGACGGAATTAATCGCGTCTGTACAAGAGTTAGGAGTTAGGAATGATAAATTTTAAATGAGAATTTATCACTACTGATAATTCATAACTTTTAACTAATAACTCCTAACTTACTAAGCACTAGCACTCCCATCATACCGTTCGCAATGGGGTAGTGTGTGGCAACTGCAAAACCAACTTGATGAGCTAACTCTATTTGCTCTTTACCGATGGGAAACCGATCTAAGCTGGGACTGATGTAAGCATATTCTTCTTTTAAGCCTAAATAATTGGCAACTGGTACCACGAAACCGTCCAGATACCACTGTTGAAAGGCACGTAGCTGAGGATTACTCGGTCGATGAAAGTCTAAAATTGCGACTTTAGCTCCGGGCTTCAAAACACGGTATAACTCTTGGAGACTCCGAGGAATATCTTTAACATTTCTTAAACCATAGCCCATTGTTGCGGCATCAAATTGGTTGTCGTCAAAGGGTAAATTGAGGACATCAGCTTCTACCCAGCTGATAGTAGGTTGGGGGTACTGCCAATGTGAGCGTTCTTTAGCTTTTTCTAGCAGGTTTGGAGAAAAATCTACACCATATACCTGTCCTGTTGCTCCGATACGCCGTGCCAAACGTAAAGCTAAATCACCACTACCGCAACACAAATCTAATGCAGTATCTCCTGGTTTAGCTGCACTCCATTTTACTGCCATTTCCTTCCAGATTCGATGCTGTCCCAGACTCAACCAATCGTTCAACTGGTCATAAACTGGAGCAATACGGTTAAAAATGGACTGAATTTCGTTAGTCATTGGTCAATAAGTCATTAGTGCTTGGTCATTAGTCATTAGTCATTTGTCAAGGATAAAGGACAAATGACAAAGGACAAATGACAACTACACAGTGGTTTGATGGCGACTACTAGTAAGAGCGATCGCCACTAGTTGTGCTGATAAATTAATTAGCACTAATTCATCTTCTCGCAAAGTGCAAGGTTGTTTCCACTGGAGCGACAATACACCCAAAAGTTGATGGCGGTAGCTAATTGGGATCACTAAATGTGCTTGCACACCCGTATTTTGGTAGTGAATCGCATCAACTAATTTAGTGTCTTTCAGTACATTTAAGGAAACTTGCATTTGTCCCGTGGCGATCGCTTCCCTAGTTAGTGGGTCTTGAGATAGCCAATTTTCTATTGTACCTGTATCGCTGTAAGTTCCTTGAGTTGCAACCAGAGTATTTCCATCTGTAAGTTGTAAAATACAGCCGTCTGCCCCAAAAGTTTCACTCACAGCCCTAGCAATGGGAGCAAGAGTTTCTTCTAAGCTAGAAGCGGCTTGAGTTAGCTGTACCAAAACACTCAGCAGCGCCATTTGAGCATGAGCACGGCGTAATTCTTCTGTCCGTTGCTTGAGCAAGTCGTAGGTTTCTGCTGCTCTTTGCACCACAGCCTTCAGTTCCCCTGGGTCCCAAGGCTTGGTAATATATTTGTAGACTTGTCCGGCATTAATCGCTTCTACCAAGTCTTCAATATCAGTAAATCCGGTAAGAATTATTCTCACTGTATCGGGAAACTGAGGTACAGTCTTGCTGAGAAACTCAGTTCCTTTCATTTCTGGCATCCGTTGATCGGAGATAATCACTGCTACCTCGCCTTCTGCTGCCAAAACTTGTAGGGCGTTTACCCCACTATCAGCTTTCAGAACATTAAAGTCGCGTCGAAATGTGCGATAAAGTAGATCGAGATTATCTGGCTCATCGTCAACTACCAGGATTTTCAGCTTTTTTGGTCGTTCGAGAGTCATAACTTGAGATTGGACTTTATCAATTTCGAGATTAGGTTTATCCATAAGATATTTCCTTTAAATATTTACTCTCTTGTTATATTCCATACCAAGTTTAGTTGAGAATAGCCGAAAGTTGCCAAGGGTTTATACGGAGTTATTCTGCATATTTGAGAACGCTAATAGCGATCGCTACAGAGGAAATTTGTCTAAATATCTGAATTAAAAAATGTTGCGCTATAAAAATCAGCTAAATTAGCGAAACTATGGCAGTTTTGATCGTGAATGAAGGTGTAGGTCTGGGTATAGATTAGAATAATACTTGCTCATGAGGTGTTAATTAGCCTCTCAAGTTGAAGCTCACACTCCGATTATGACTGATTTACCACCCAACACTCAGAATCCCGAAGATAATACTACTAACGATGTAGCACAAGAGTTACTGCGAAGGCTGAGGCAAAAACAAGGCAACTGGGTGGAATGGGGAACCGCGATCGCCTCGTTGTTAAAAATCGGTTACAACCCTCAAGAAATTTTTGAGGCGACTGGATTTGAGCCGATTCAACAAAATCAGGTGGTTGTTGGTTCTCAAGTTTACAATTCTTTAGAAAAGTTTGGAGTATCGCCAGAAACGCGATCACACTATGCCACACGCGGCAGCGATGTTTTATATGAACTGCGTTTACTGACTCAAGAAGAACGCGCCGCCGCCGCCGAACTAATCTTCGTTCACAATGTTGATGCTGATGAGGCACGGGATATAGCAAAAGCAATTAAAGAGTTCTCCTATTTCCGCACTTTACCAGAAGGGTTTTCTGCCCATCCTGGGGATGCTGTCGCTCACCAAGTTTGGAAACTGGCACGCCAAAATGCAGATTTACAACAGCGATCGCGCCTAATCGCCAAAGGTTTGCGTTTTGCTCACACACCAGCAGCAAGGCAAAAAATCGAACAGTTACTGACTGATTTTACTACCGTTCCCCAGCGTCCAGCGCCGATTTTACCGTTTTACCGCCTGGAATTTGAAGAACAGTTACCCCGAATCTTGCCTGTAGTAGGCGAGTTGCCATTATCACGGCAAGACTTGCAAGCTGTGCCCATACTGACAGAAATTGAACCATTTCGGATGGTCAAGTTTTCTGGAGAGCAAGCTTGGGTGCCGTTACCAGGTTGGCAAGTGTTGTTGGCGGCAGAAGATCCAGTAGTGATTTTAGCAAATAGCGATCGCTTCTCCATGCAAACCCAAAGCCAAACGGAGCCAGTCTTAGTTGTGGTAGATCGTGCCCAACGAGAATGGGATGCCTCTAGCTACTTTGTGGTTGAAAATGGTGGTGAATTAGATTTTCAATGGTTTGAAACTGAGCCAGAAATTCCTCTACTAGGACAAATTATGATCATTGTACGTCCGAAAAAAATTCTGGATGAAGAATTAACTAAGGATTCCTGGCAGATTGACGAATAAATTCAATTTTAGAGGAGCTAACTGCGTAACACTCCCACAACTTCTGGTTTGGGAGTGTTGAAGATTAAACTAACTGGAGCAGAAATCTCAACCCGATTGAGTTAATGAAAATCGTCGGTTGATTTGAAGAACTAAGCCCAACATTTTTGATGATTTGTTGGGTTTGCCTTGATACCATTACTAAATAAGCAAGCTACGCAGTTTAAGGTTTTTGAAGCTAAGACCAACCGGATTGCAACAAATTTATTATGAGAGCAAAATTATTAAGAAATTAAGTATTTTCTTTGTTATTTTAGCTTTTGCTGTATTTTCATATTTTATCATCCACAATTAACTATTGAGAAAAAAATTCCTATTTTTTTCGATTTAGTTTCATAACGCAACAAAGGCAATAGATTTGCTGTTGACAGGAATGACTTAAACATTGTGTAACGTAACTATCACTCATTATGTAGCGGAACAAGGAATTTCCCAAAAATGTCTCTTACAAAACGTTGCTTGGCAGAATTTATCGGCACATTTTGGCTTGTTTTAGGTGGCTGTGGTAGTGCTGTTCTAGCCGCAGCCTACACAGCAGATGCTGCGAAAATCAGCGAGAATACTTCTTTTCCATTGGGTATTGGATTAGTAGGTGTATCTTTGGCATTCGGGCTTACTGTCCTCACAGGAGCTTATGCTCTTGGTCATATTTCTGGTGGTCATTTCAATCCAGCTGTTTCCTTTGGACTGTGGGCAGGTAAGCGCTTTCCGGGATCTGACTTACTACCTTATATCGTCTCTCAAGTAATCGGTGCAGTTGTTGCTGCGGGCATTATCTACCTGATTGCTAGCGGCAAAACTGGATTTACCCTGACTGGCTCTAACCCATTGGCTACCAACGGTTACGGTACTCATTCTCCAGGTGGTTACACGCTGTTTGCTTGCTTAATTAGTGAAGTTGTGATGACTTTCATGTTTCTATTGATTATTTTGGGTGTAACTGATAGGCGTGCCCCTAAAGGATTTGCACCACTGGCTATTGGTTTTGGACTCACCTTGATTCACCTAATTAGCATTCCTGTAACCAATACCTCGGTTAATCCCGCCCGTAGTACTGGAGTTGCTCTATTTGCAGGTGTAGAACTCTTTTCGCAAGTCTGGCTGTTCTGGATAGCTCCGATTTTGGGGGCTATTTTAGCAGGATGGTTGTATGTAGCTGTTTTTAGTGAATCAACTGTGGACGAACGGCAAAACATCAAAGAGCTAGTCTAAAAATCATTTTCAACTGTAGGAGTTGACCCGTATTTCTGGTTTTTATAGCAGTTCATTAAAACGGGCAATAGTTGGATCTGCATTGTTCCTATAATCAATCTTAAGATGAAGCTGCGTACGCGCACCCCAACATAAGCATCGCTTGAGATTTCGTTTTTGGACTTCTTAACAATCCCCTGAGTAAACAAATAATGCTTGGCTAATTTGTTCAGTCAGGGGATTGACATAATGTTTAATTGATTGCCCAGAGATTGCTACTCAATGCCAGGATATTCTTGTGGCTTTCCCACTGACGAAGACACTAATTAGTTTTGTGTATCGCATGAACCGGAAGAATGACCGTAGTCCGGCGCGATCGCTAGCCAATTACTCTTGCTCACAACCAACTTTAAGAACTAACATAAAATCAGTATTTATCGAGTTTCAAGCTAACTCTGTAAGCATGAATAGCTCTATAGTCATTGTCAAACTGTTGTGACAACAACTTCATTAATGTATTTCTTACTGCCACAACAATAGGATTCTCTAATTGAGCAACTTTTCCTATTAGTAAAGATTGTTCAACAATCTTTCTGGTGCGAACTAGCCGCAGCGATTCGTATTGGCGCAAAGCTTCTGCGGGGTCTGAATGTTCTAGCAAACACTGGGTAACGACCAGCGCATCTTCAATTGCCATGCACGCCCCTTGTCCCATCGTTGGTAGAGTTGGGTGTGCGGCATCACCAAGCAACGTGATGTTTGAAAAGCTCCATTTGGGAATCGGTACACGGTCATAAAGATCAGTCTTCAGAATACTGGTTTCATCAGTTGCAGCAATGAGTTCAGGAATGGGGGTAGGCCAATCTTGAAAAATTTCCTGAAGTTCTTGCTTGCGACCTACAGGTGCGTCGGATTGTCCTTCTGCGGCTTTGGATGCTACATACCAATACATTCGCCCTTTACCAATCGTCACAAATCCGAAGGCTTTGCCGGAACCCAGAAATTCACAGATGTATCCACGTTTATAAGTGTTAGGTATGTAATTCGTCAGCCCTCGGTACGATGTCATCCCACGATAAATCGGTTTTACTTGACCAAACAGTTGCGATCGCACTTTTGATCTGAGTCCATCGGCTCCAATCAATACATCGCCGATCTCTGCTAAACCGCCAGTAAAATAGGCACGAACTTTGTTTTCAACTGGCTCGAAACGCTCAAATGTCTGACCCAAAATAAAATGCTCACTCGACAGTTTCCGGCAGAGCAGCGAGAGCAAATCAGCACGATGGATGGCTACAGCTGGCACTTCAAAATGATTGATGCAGAGGTTCATTAATTCTTTGCCCATCTGGGAGAAGAACTGATAATTGGTAATTGGATCGCTCTGGCGTAACACATCGTCCAACACGCCTAACTCCTTTAGGACATGGGTAGCGTTCGCCCAAAGCGCAACTCCTGCCCCAACTTCGCGTAATGTTGCCGTGCGCTCGTAAACAATGGGTTCAAATCCAGCCCCGTAAAGAGCAAGCGCGGTTGCAGTGCCACCGATGCCACCGCCAACCAAAATAATTTTCTTTGTTGTTAGTATCTTCATATAGCTATTAGCTAATTCGTTTGTAATTAAATATTTGTCACCACAGATAAACACCAATGATTTTTCATATCTGCGGTTTTGGATTAAATCCCAAATTTAAAATTTTATAATGTCAGACACTAATTTTACTGCTGCTTTACCTCCAGAATCACTCCACCCAGAATTATCTGGGCTTCTGCCTGTGTCATTCCTACGGGCAGAAGCCATAGCACGCATCCGCAACGGTCTACGCCCTGGACAACAACAAATGGCTGACTGGCAATCTGGCCCACTAGCTATTTCAGCCGTTCCTGGTGCAGGCAAATCTACGGGGATGGCGGCGGCGGCAGCGATCGCGATCGCCCGTCAATATGAGCGTTCATCCTCGCGCCGTCAATTGGTAGTTGTCACCTTTACTCGTTCAGCTGCTGCCAATATTAAAGCGAAGATTCGCAAATTCTTACGAGATGATTTATCTTTACCTCAGACGGGCTTTTTTGTCTATACCCTACATGGTCTAGCGTTGAACATTGCCAACCGCCATTCTGATTTGTCGGGTTTGCAGTTAGAAAATGTCATATTAATTACACCAACTCAAAGTCACCGTTTTATCCGAACAGCTGTAGAACAATGGATTGCAAATAATCCAGGAGTATATTTGCGGTTATTAGAAGGTCATCAATTTGACGGAGAAGAGACAGAAAGATTGCGTCGCCAATCAGTGCTACGAACAGAAGTATTGCCGGAATTGGCTAATACGGTAATTCATGAAGCAAAAAGTTCTGGGATATCGCCAGAAAAGTTACGGGAGTGGAGCAAACAAACCACAGACGAATATGCAATTTTGAGTGTAGCAACGGGATTGTATGAGCAATATCAAAACTTAATGCGATCGCGTGATTTCATTGACTACGATGATATGATTTTAGCTGCACTGCACGTTTTAGAAAACGACAGTGCCCGTCGCATCGAGCAAAACCAAGTTTTCGCCGTCTTTGAAGACGAAGCTCAAGATTCTAGCCCCCTACAGACGCAGTTGTTAGAAATTTTGGCAAGCGATGGGGGATATGGCAAAGCGAGGGGAGATGAGGGAGATGAGGGAGATAACTCTTCACTCCTAACTCCTAACTCCTCACTCCTAACTCCTCACTCCCCACTCCCCACTCCCCACTCCCCACTCCCCACTCCCCACTCCCCACTAAACTTAGTCCGAGTTGGCGACCCCAACCAGGCAATTAACTCTACCTTTACTCCCGCCGATCCGATTTATTTCCGGCAATTTTGCGAAGAGTGCGATCGCATCGAACGATTGGCAACGATGGATCGAGCTGGTCGCAGTACTAGAATTATCATTGAAGCCGCTAACTTTGCCCTCAAATGGATCAATAATCAGTGGTTAGCAACAACTAAAACCAACAACAAACAACAGACTCCTGACAACCGACAAGTACCATTTCGTTTGCAGACAATTCGCCCTGTAGAAATTGGCGATCCGCAAGCTAACGCCAACCCCGCACCCGTAGGACGAGGATTGGAACTTTACACCCCGCGTGACATTCATCACACAGTTGAATTGTTATCTCAAAGAGTAATTGAGTTATTTGGTGAAGACCCAACAAAAAATAGTGCCGCGATTTTAGTCCGAGAAAATCGTCAAGGACGCTGGTTAGCAGAGGCTCTGACAGATGTATGCAAAGAGCATAAAATTACACTTTACGATGTCGGAGAACGCGATCGCCGTTCCCATGTCCCCCAAGAAATTTTAGCATTATTGCAATTTTGCGATCGCCCCCACTCCCCCGATTACCTCAAAGCCGCCCTAGAAGCATTAGTACAGCGCCAATTAATTCCTACCCAAGACCTCAACGCCCTTGCTAGTCTGCCAGAAGAGTTTTTGTATCCTGGCCCCCTAACAGAATCCCAGCCAGAAACAGTACAAAAAGCTGCCCGCTTATGTCGCAGCTTACTCCGCGCTCGTTTAGAATTGCCTCTTTACCAGCTAATTTCCTTTCTCGCCTTGACCTTAAATTACGACCAAGCAGAATTGGCAACTGCTGATAAACTCGCAGAACGGGTAAACCAGCAGATAGCTGGTAATAATTCGATGGGGGGAATGCTTTCAGCTTTAAGTGAAATCGTTAGTTCCGAACGGTTTGAACCAGTGGAAACCGAGGATTCGGAAGAACGTTATACCCGTCGTGGTCAACTGACGATTATCACTATGCACAAAGCTAAAGGGCTAGATTGGGACTATGTGTTTCTTCCCTTTCTGCACGAAAACTTGATTCCTGGCAGATTTTGGGTTCCTCCCCAAAGCCAATTTTTAGGCGATTTTACCTTATCAGAAGTAGCCCGCGCCCAAATTCGCGCTACTCTCCACGAAGAATCTATCATACCAGATGTAAGTCAGGCATGGGAGGTGGCAAAGAATTTGAAAATATCTGAAGAGTATCGTTTACTCTATGTTGCCATGACACGAGCAAAGCTTCTGTTGTGGATGTCTGCAGCGCAGAAAGCCCCCTTTACTTGGAGTAAACCAGACAATTTACAAGAACAAGCGCCTTGTCCAGTGTTTCCAGCATTAAAACGCCAATTTCCTGAATGTGTGGTGAATTTAGCGGCAATCAGCAAATAAGTATAATTGGCTTAATCTGGAAAGTGACACAAGAGGGTTATTAGCCAACAGCCAAGAAATTTATTTCATGGCGGAAGATGGGGCTTGATGGTGTAAATTATACCAATTCTCTAAAATTCGGTAACAGATTCAAACCTTGAAACCCAGACACCATCAGAATTTATTAATTGCGAATTGCGAATTGCGAATTGGTATTATTTGTCCATAAGTCTGTAATCTGCTCTTGTTGGAGTCCAAACCTCTATGCATTTACTCAAAGTATCAATTTTGACATTTTTAGTAACAACATTTTCATTTCTTCAACAAAGCCGTGCTGATACCAGTGCGCCACCAATTAAGATACAGGTTCGGGAAGTAGCACAGTGGTTTACTGGTTTTTTTGATAATGCCCAACAGATTGCTAATAGACCCTCTGTGCCATTAATCACTATGTCAAATTGTAGTGTGCAACTGGATGATACTAATCCTTTGGCTGACACACAAAATGTTTATCTAGAGCAAGAAAGCCCAGGTTTTGAGCGGCTACGCCTTTATTCTTTTAATGAAGGAAATTCTGCTGTGAATCTAAGTATTAGCAGCTTTTTAAATGAAAATACTGTACGCGGGTTGTGCAATCATTCTCAGTCTAGGCGACAGCTTAGTATTAACAATGTCGAGAAGAACACCTGTAATCTGCAATTATTTTGGGAACCGAACAGCTACATTGGGAATAACGCTCCCAATGGCTGTATAACAAGTAATGGCTTCAAAGTGGTTTCCGATGTAACTATTGAACAGAGTAGCATCGACTCCTTAGACAAAATTTTTGACAACAAAGGCAATTTACTTGTGGCCACACCCATCGAATTCCGTCGAGTTAATTCTGTTCCAGAACCCTCTGTCACATTCGGGTTGCTGGCTTTGGGAATTTGGAGTACAAAAAATGCAATTTCAGATCGGCGAAAACAGAAATCAAAAAAGAATAAAACCTCTGTTTCAAGTTAGCGATAGCAGCGTGGTTTCATCCGAAAAAATAAAAATACATACAGCAGATTGCAAGTAAATGAGGTACAAAATTTAGGACTGATTCATCAGATATAAAGAGTTTCTACCTCCTGCCTCCCTTAAAAGTGCTGAGTGCTGAGTGCTGAGTCAAGAGTTTTTAATTCTCCCCCTGCTCCCCCTGCTCCCCCTGCTCCCCCTGCCCTCTTCTTGCCTCCTGCCTCAAAACCCGTAACTTTGTACTTCATGCAAATGAAAACTGCTGTAAGTCTTGATTTCTCGTTTTGTGTCTTTACTTTTCTTCTTACCGCCGACTGCGAAAACCCTGTTTACCATTAACTTGGTCAAAGAGTACATCGTATTTATCAAACAAGGCAATTCCAGGATTTACAAATATAGTCTGTTCTGCTTGTGGCAAGATACTCAAATTCCAGCGATTAAATCCGTCACGGGTTCCTGGTCTCAAACTGTAATCAAAAATGCCATTAATCCCTACTTTCACAGTATTTGCTGACCCTAATACTCCTGGTTTTAGTTTACCTGCTGTAGAAGCTGACTTGAATTCAGTCAAGCCATTAATAGTTCCAGTATCAGCGATCGCTTTGCTATTACACGAATTTTTCGCAGAACTCCCAGCAAGAGTTAAACAAACTTTGCTCAGTCGAGAGTCCCATCTTTTACCGGGTACACCATTAATTTCGGGTTGTTGACTCCAAGAAGCCATTTTGAAACCTGCTTGATTCTCAGCAGTTAAACCGAGAATTAGGCTGCCATTGTTGTTACTACCACCATTGCCAACGACAATAAATCCGTTATTCAGATTGCCTGGTAATTTTCTCAACGGGTTATAAGGAAGTGATTTTTCAAAATAGTTAACACCGATAATTCCAGAAAATGGTACACCACTATTTGCTGAACATTTAGGTTTTTGGGCAGTACATTGGCGACTAGTAACAACTTGTACGGGAATAGGTTCGGCGGTGGGAATCAAACCAAAGCGGACATTAGTGTAAACTAATTCTCCTTCCAGGATAGTACCATCACTTAATACTTCCTTGATATTTTGACCTGTTCTTTGGATCGGAGAATTACCTAAAAACTCTTTGGGAACTCTTAGCCCTGCTGACCCTGTATCTAATAAAATACGTTTTGGTTGACCATTTGCGATCGCAACTTCCAAAAAATAGCCGCGAACACGTTGCCCAAGGGAAGGTTTGGGATATAAAGGTAAGCTTATGGTGTTAAAAGTTGGCTTACGGAGTGTATTTTGCGAGATATTGCGCAATACTGAATTTGGGAAAAGAGCCGCAAATGCAGACTGGCGTTGCGCTGCTGGTTCCGGGGCAATATCCCAAAGGCTTTCGTAGTAGAAAAAGCCGATACCTAAACCGCGTTGTTGCACTGCTTCTACCTGGGATTGGATTTGTGCTATAGAAACTGGGCGATTTCGTAACCCTGCCATAATACCGATACCAGTTGGGATGATTTGTTGGGTTTCTAAAATTTCTGGGCGGGTAATTTGAGCGATAAAACTTTCCACATCATTACGGTACACCTGCATAATCAACTCATCGACAATACCCAACCGTACCCAGTTGAGCCAGTCTTGCAGTTGCGTTTTATAGGCGAAATTATAGTAATTAGGAGCAACTGAAAAAATAGCATTCGGTTTTCTGGCTTTCACGGTTTGGTAAAGGTCTACCATGAAGGCAGTAATTTTATCTGCCCGCCATTTTATCCATGCCTGGGCTTGGGCATTGGGTGGAGGAGGATTGCCAGTTTCTTGAGTATATAGATTTATCGTGTACTTATCGTAACCAAAATCCACAGGTAAACTCATGTGGTCGTCAAATTGAATGCCATCAGCATCGTATTTAGTGATAACTTCCACGACAAGTTCCCTGATAAAATTTTGCACTTCCGAGTGAAAGGGATTCAACCACGCTACTTCACCCGCAGCACTAATTGAAGTTTGGGTTCCATCCCCTTTTTGGGTTAGCCAATCTGGATGCTGTGATGCGAGTTCCGAAGTTAGAGGAACCATAAAACCAAATTCAAACCAAGGTATTGCTAGTAACCCTTGTCTGCGGGCTTGAGTAATAATGTCTGCAATTACATCTTGTCCATCTATTCCCTTGAAGAAAAAGGGGATATCCTTTTTCTGCATAATGGCACTGGGGTATTGTGTATAACCATCATTCCAGACTACGGGATAAACAGTATTAAAATTTAACTGCTGTAGTTGGCTCATGGCTGCTTGCACCTGTGAACGATTTCTAAAAACGCTAAAATCGTTACCACTTAGCCATACCCCTCGAATTTCCTGACGAGGTTGAGAAGGTAGTTGGGCAACGGCAGGGGCAAAGCTGTTTAGTAGCAATACTAGAAAGAATGATATCAGACATAATAATGGCAGCAGACGCTTTTTCAAAAGCCACGGCGATGTCTGTTGACTCGCTACGTGTAGCTTGCTTAGACCTAGTAGTATCCGTCTGTGTATAGGCTTAAATAGTAAGTTAGTTAGAGTTGGATTAATTGCTCTACTTTTTTCCCAAAACTGAGTTGTCATTACTTCTGCTTACTAAATGAGGTTAATTGGTTATATTTAATACCATATAAACGTTAAATTACTACATCAGAAAAACTGATGCAGTAATTTAGCTGCAAGATATTTGACGCAGTTATCAGGTTAGTGGTGCCAAATAGAAATGTTTCAAATGTAAGCTGTAATCGAGATGCTGTAATAAAATTTATTGTTGTGCCATCGTCAAACCCATGAATTTCAAACCTCACCAAAATACTTTTGACGACAAACTAAGCGCAAGTATTGGACTATTTTGATTTTCGTGCTGACTTTGGCGGCGTTCGGTGTGCACCAAAATATTTCTCACTTCGGTAACGCAACCACACCCGCAATACTTGCGGAATCTGGTCTTTTTGTTCCTTAGTCAGAATGTTGTAAAGGGCTAAGGCGCGATCGCGTTCGCCCCGACAAGCAGCATTGTTGTGAGCATCCCAATAGCTACGGGCTACTCGAATCCGCCGACAGACTTCTTTAATCAGTGCGTCTCCCATAAGTGGAGTATCTTGCTTGGTCATACTCAAATGCTAGAAATTTCTTATGCCATCCTAGCGAGTCAGATTTATCTTGACACTTCAAATTTCAAGCTGGCTGATTTCACTGAGTTAATTCATTGCTGTTCCTTATGGTTATCCAACCAGATAAGGGGTAGAGCAATAATGCTAGGCAATGACTGAAGTAGAAAAGCTGTTGGGCGTCCTAAGCTAATGCTGCCGTAGATTCCCGCAACAAATGCACACACCAGAATAAAGACCGCAGGCTTGACTTTTGGTATCTTAGGATTCATCGCTAGTAATCCCCAAAGCGCACCAGCACTGAGAAAGCCATTGTAGAGACCTACATTGTGGGCAAGGATTTCGGCTTTCTGCGCGATTGTGAAACCTCCAAGCAATGTTTCTTGCACGAAAGAGGTTTGCCACAAAAACATCTCAGCTACTAGAAAAAACAGATGAACAACCACAGCCCAAACCAGACAAAAGTTGATCCAATACTTAGGAATACTTAGAAAGTTCATGTAATTTTCCCAGAGGGATTAGTTTTAAAAGTATATAGTTTATCAGGGTTTCAAGCTTTTCATTCTACCGCCTCGTCTGACTCTCAGTTGCTAATTCTAAGTAGTCAAGCTCAAATATGCAGAGCATCTTAGCTTTTATACTGACATACATTAGCAGATTTGTAAGATTTATGACAATGTTTTGTTTTGAGCAAACGAAATCGAGCAGATTGAAAGCCTGTGTGTCTTTACCCAACAAACGTTAATGGATAAACGGCGATCGCAAAGAGGTATTGAGCAGTAGTAAATCTGTTGATAGAGAAAATTTAATCCACAGTGCCTCTCTTACTGTGGGTAAATAGACAACTTTTGATAATTATTATCATAAATATACGAAGTGTTCAAATTGGAATACTTCGTAGGAAGTACTAATATATCTAGGTTACAGATATTGCAGAAAGACAAAATTGCTAATTTCCCTGCTAGCAGTAATTGAGAGAATAAATAGTTGAATTTAGGTAACAACTGAATAATAATTTTTGCTAAAGCTTGCCAAGGAACATCTGAATAGTTTATAAGAGAACGACATTAATTTGTTAAAACGACAAACAATCTGTTAACCGACACTTTTTGATAGTATTTATCTACAGTCTCATTAATTAAAACTAGGCGTAAGCGTCAACTCCAATTCGCAATTCGCAATTCGCAATTCGCAATTAAGACAATTAGTGGGGGCTTGAAACCCGCCACTTTCTTGTTGACCACCAATATCGTTGCATTTGGTGGGGGCTTGTACCCCGTAATTAGCCAATTAATCAATTAATAATTCGCAATTTCCTTTGGTCAATCTCAAGGGTGACGCTTACACCCAACAAATTTGGGCTTTATCTTCTTAAGTTGACACCAATGGGCCTGCCGTGCCCCTACACCTTGCTGCTATATTTCCTAGCCTTTTGTCTTTAAAGCATTTCAGCAGAGGATATTACTAAACCATTTTATTTAAGAGCTGCTAAAGTCCGATGTCCAATTATTCCATCTGCTCTTAATCCTTTAGATTTCTGAAATTTGATCACAGCTGCACGAGTATTGTTATCAAACACACCATTCACACTTGCTGTATAAAATCCTTGCTGTTTTAAAGAATTCTGAGCAGTTTTCACTGTCTCTCCTCTGCTGCCTACTGTCAGTACAGTACCAGTACTACGCTTTGCCAGATGATTAGACTTGTGCTTGGCATTAAGCTTTGTTACAGGATTAGCTTTTTTCATGGTGTTGCCTTGCTGAGTACTTTGGGCAATGTGGGTAGCATTAGTCGGATTTTGGCTTTTATTATTAGTTAAAGAGTAAGCAGGTACAGCAGTAGTTAAAGTCAAAGCAGGGAGCAAAGCAAGTACTTTCCAATTCATCTTCTTGTTCCTTCCAACTGTATGAGATTTTGCAATTTCTATTTGAAGAGTCATCTTCATAAGGGACTGTGCCTTAAGTGATTCTCTTGTGTAGATTTTGGTGTATGGGTTTAGTCTGAGACTATTTCCGAAGCCAGAGCTATAGCATCACACGTCGTATTGACAAAGGTATTGCGAAATTGTGACAAAAGCATGACTAAATGCATTAAAATTTATGTCGCACGAAATTGCGCTAGTAATGAAGAGTTTGTAGTAAGCACTTTAGTGTTTAGAAAATAAGGATTAAAGTGCTTATTACGAACTTATTTACCCATCAATTTCAACTTGACAGATTACTAATCCCTAGTCTCTTTTATCCTCCGAACCCAACATTTTCAAGAGTTTTTTGGCAGCTAAAACGCCCATAACTCCTGCACCAACCACTTCCACAGCTTGGACAACTTTTTTGCCTACATTATCAGGGTCAAGGTGGTGATGAAAAATCTCTTCATCCACCCATTCAGTTGTTGCTTTAAAGTCATGAATTGGTGTTGGCAATAACGTTAAATAAGTCCCTTGCCGAATTAAATGCCCGGATTCTCCTGCAACTTTAAAAACATTGAAAAGGTTAGCAGCAGCATCATTTAACCCTAATTTTAAGAGAGTTCCGCGTATATTTACCCTTGCTGCGTTGAGGTCTTTGCCTAAAGCTAATGCTTTCAAATTGCGGGCAATGTTAGCTCCTTGTTGATAAGCAACTTGGGCTGTTGGCGGTAGTGATTTATCCTCAACTGCTACACAATCTCCGCCTGCAAATACTTCTGGAAAGTCGAGTAGTTGCATTGTAGGAGTTACCAAAAGGCGGTTATGACGATCGCGATGTTCTTGGGAAATTGGTAAATCTTTAATTAGTGGGTGAATAGAAGTACCAGCTGTCCAGATTGCGGTGTATGTTGGCAATGTCTCAATTTGCTCATTGCGTTTATATTCAATGGCGTTGGCATGAATAGTAGTGGCTTCTGCTCCCGTAAGTATTTCAATTGGGATCGTGCGTTTTTGTAATTCTTTCTCAGCAATTGGGCGCAGAGGATTGTTAATATCACCATTGAGAATTTCTTTACCGTGATTGAGCAATACCACCCGGATTTCACTAGAATTTCCTCCCATAGCACTATACCAATGTGGGAGTAAATCAGCTAAGGTAGCTGCCATTTCAACACCACTTGCACCACCACCAACTACAACTACTGTTAGCAGTTGACGACGTTGTTCTGCATCTTCAGTTTTGATTGCTTTTTGCAAACAGTCGCCTAAATGCCGATCGAGAGCGATCGCATCTGCTTCTGTCCAAAAAGGGAAAGCGTATTCTTTAGCACCTTCAAGATGATGATAAGCAGTAACACTACCCAACGCTAATACTAAGTTACTGTAGTTGTAGGAGTTTCCCGAAGCTAATTTGACTTGTTGTTCATGCAAATCTATCGATTCCACCGCATCTTGAACAAAGATGACACCACTACCTTTAAGCAATTCCACAAAACGCGGTACTACTTGAAAACCATCCATCTCGCCACTGAAATATTCATATAGTAACGGCTTAAAGCAAAAGCTTTCATTTTTATCAATCAAAATTACAGAGCGAGGATAATGTTCGTGAGCTAGATGTAAAGCTGTAAATAAGCCGGTGAAGCCACCACCGACAATCACAGTTTGATAAACTGGGCTGCTCATAAAATATCTCTTTTACCAAATTCATAACTCACTTTTATATAATCATTCCTTTTGTTAAGGTAAAACTTAAAAAAGTCTAAACTTTTACCAATAGAAAAAGCGATCGACTATGGCGACCACTTTCTCTATAGATAAAAAAATTATTTCTTATTTAGGTATATTCCATCTACGTTTCAGCTACCGACAGAAGCATTTCCAGACAAAATTGGTATGTTATCTAATACACGTGACAGGGGTTCATCTCCTTTCGGTTCTTGTCTGTTGAGGGTGAAACCTCCTTGAATCAATCCCTGCTGAGGAGATGAGTCGCCGACATTAACTTGATTTGCGTATATTTGAAGAGATCCATTACCGTTCACAGTGTTTATACCATTATCATTACCAATTCCTCCTACTACTAGCATTGATTCTGCATTACTCAATTCTTCAAACAAGCTAGTTTCCAAGTCGGCAATTTTGTTGTTTGTCATAACTTCCTTCGTTCATTAATTGAAATTACATTGATTATCTTTTGGTACTTTTCATATTGCCAGACGAGAGTTGGTGATTCAACTCTGATGCTTCTGCTAATAGGAAACTTGTGTTCAATCACACACCCTATTTTTCATTATTTAGTCTAACCTCCAGATATTAGCTTATCTCTTCTTCTAACTAGGTTTAGGCTCCCTTAAACTAAAGTTTCTAACGATTTCAACAACGCTTTCCCCACTTCTGTTTATGGATTCAATTTTTCTAATTGTGATTCCAAATCCACTAAATGCGCTTCCAATTTCTTTATTCCTTCTGCCAACGCCGTTTTTGCTCCCCCTACTACAGCCATTAGTTCACCATCAGAAAGTTCCTTCAAGTAATCGATATCGTCTAGTTGGAATTTGTCTACTTGCATTTGCTTTGCTTGCTCGAGTTGAGGGTGTTTCCAGACTTTTTTGTTGTTAGTCATAATTCTCCTAAGTGTCTGTGATAGCAGACATCAAATAACTTATCCGAGAAATTGAATACATAATGCTTGCGATCGCCATTTAATCGTAATACTCGAAAGGGTACAAATCGTTAAGCATTTACACAAGTATTCCCAAAAGCTGGGTTAAGTAGACCAATTACACTGATAGTATTACCACAAACATTAACCGGTACTTGAATAACGTTCCCCGAAAAAACTCCGGGACTATCAATAGCAGCACCTGCTGCAATTGAATCTCCGCCAAATACACTCAATAAATCAGCATCATCTAATTCTTCAAACAATTCTAGTTCTTCAAACAATTCCCTATCTTCTTGAGTGAGTGTAAGTACTTGTTTTATTGCTTGTTTCTTGGTTGAAAATATTTTTAACATTTTGTTTTACTCTTTTTGGTTGTTTTCAATCTGTGTGCTTAAGTGTGCTATAGCTCTCTTACATGAATTATCAAATAAGAGATAATTCCTCTTGGATCGGGTATAAACGCAAGAGATGGGGAAGTATTAGAGATGTTTATCACAAGTTCTTTGTTAATTAAGGAACCTTTATCATCTGCCAATATTTGAATTTGACTATCTAATACGCACTAATTTAAAGCTTGTTAACATGATAATCAAGGGTTCCTATAAGACATCCTACTTTTCCTACTTTTCCTACTTTTCCCACTTGGCCAAATAAGTACTGTTGTAGCTAAACATATAATTGCTATAAAGCTTACCCCATATTCGTTTCAGCTTTAGCGTACAATTTAAACAAATGGCACTAAGAACTGACTTTTCCCGTTAAGTTTCTTTTGCAAGCTGCCAGCCCTCACAGAGGTCGTGTAATTTTAACCAGCCTCGCCACAGTACCTGGATACTAATGGGTGTTCTGCTTCGATGTTCGAGGTAGCCACCAAGACGAGCAACAGCTTCAACAGCCCAACTAACAGTTAGGACTTACGCAAAACTACACGCGGTAGGGGCAATTCATGAATTGCCCTTACCTAAAAATCAGGGTTTCGGCTATTCTTGGCGTAAGTCCTGATTTATTTTTACTCATATTTCTATTAGTTATTTGTATTTACAAATGACAAATCTGCTATATGAATATAAATAACGCAATTAAAATGACGCTGAGGAATAAAGCGAAAGCAATAGCGTATTCGACTCTACGACTAAAAAATCCCACAGCAGCAATTAGAGCGATCGCTAGCCCAATAATGCCAATATATTGCTCTTTTTGTAAACCTTGTGCAATCATTGGGTCTTTACCTGGTGCGGGAGTTTCTTGAACTGCTTTTGGGGCGAGTTCTGATGCTGGTAGTTCTTGCAATAATAAATTCATAAAGTTACTCCTGAAAATACTTGGTGAACTGAAAATCTTTATGCCCGCCAAAGGTAGATAAGCGAGAAAAGGAAGACCCAAACTACATCAACAAAGTGCCAAAATAGAGTAGTTGCACTTGTACCGAAGTGAGTTTTATTATAATTGCCTGGAATGAATGAGCGAATCAGCATGATTATCTGAAGCACTACACCAGCTAGAACGTGTAAACCGTGGAAACCTGTCAGCAAATAGAATGTGGAACCAACTAACCCTGTAGTAATCTTGAAATCAAGATTTTTCCACTCAATTAATAGACCAATTAAAAAGTAGATTCCCATTGCGATCGTTATCAGCCATAGCCCACGAAATTTACTAAGTTTATTTCGTTTGAGGGCATTTTCTGCTGGTTGAATCACAAAGCTACTCGAAAGTAAAACTATCGTATTAATAATCACGAGCTTAGACAATTCTGGCCCAGAAATACCGGGTGGTAGCCAGTTAGTAGTATTCAGTCGTAGAGCAACATAAGTAAAGATAAAACTCAAAAAAATGATACTTTCCGACAATAGGAACACAGTAAATCCAAACATTCCTTTGCCATGATGATCTTCATGACTTCCGCCACCACTTGGCAGAAAGCGCTGTAACCAATTCGGTAAGCGTCGCCGCCACTGGTCAAAACGGATTGGACTTTCATCTATATGAATGTTGCCACGTTGCATAATTTTGGGCATTTGTCATTTGTCATTTGTCATTAATTATCCTCCCCTGCTCCCCTGCTCCCCCTTCCCTAGTGAGACTCAGCATTATCAGAATTTTCCACGAATGAATATTTTGGATCGCCATAGTCGTAAGGAGGTCTGTTAACAACAGGAATCTCTTCAAAGTTATTTCGCGGAGGTGGTGAGGAAGTTGTCCATTCCAATCCTGTAGCGTGCCAGGGATTATCGACTGCTCTGGCTCCATATAGCCAAGAACCGACAATGTTAGCAATAAAGGGCAGCGTGGATGCTCCCAGTAAGAACGATCCCAGGCTAGCGATGATGTTCCATCCCTGATATTGGGGATCGTAGGAGGAAATTCGGCGTAGCATTCCTTGCAAACCTAATGGGTGCATGGAGAAAAAGGTGATATTGGCAGGAATAAAGGTTAACCAGAAATGCAGCTTACCCCAACCCTCGGCGTACATCCTGCCAGTTATTTTGGGAAACCAGAAGTAAATTCCGGCAAAAATTGCCATCGTAATGGTATTAAAAACGATGTAGTGGAAGTGACCCACGACAAAGTAAGTATTATTGACGTGGATATCAAATGGCGTGGCGGCAAGCATCACACCAGTGACACCGCCAAAAATAAACATCACTGCACCTCCCATTGCAAATAACATTGGTGTCTCTAGGTGCAACTTGCTCCTCCAGATGGTGGCAGTCCAAGCAAATGCTTTAACACCAGTGGGTATGGCAACTAACATTGAGGTGGCCATGAAGGTCATCCGCATCCAGCTGGGAGTAGCACTGGTAAACATGTGATGCACCCAGACGAATATGCTGACTACAGCGATACCTAAAGAAGCAAGAGCAACTGACCGATAGCCAAATAGAGGATTGCGAGAAAAGGCTGGCAGAACTTCCGCAATAATACCGAAGGCTGGTAGCGCCATGATATACACTGCGGGATGAGAGTAGAACCAAAATAAATGTTGGTAGATAATGGGATCGCCACTTCCTTCAGGTTTAAAAAATTGTGTACCGAAGGAGAGGTCAAATAACAGTAGTATTAATGCACCCGTCAAGGCTGGTAAGTTAATTAGCTGCAACAACTGGGCACTGAGAACTGACCAGACAAACACGGGCATTCTAAAAAATGTCATCCCTGGCGATCGCATCCAAAAGATAGTAGTAACAAAGTTGACAGCCCCCATAATTGAAGAGATGCCGATTAGTACTAGGCTAACTATCCAAATAAATTGACCGTTAATCAACTGATCCCCTGGAACTTGCAGACTAACTGGTGGATAAGACCACCAACCAGCTTGTGCAGTGCCGTTAGGTAGCAAAAAGCTAGACAGTAATAGAAGACCGGCTGGTGGTAAAATCCAAAAAGAGATGGCATTGAGCAGGGGAAAAGCCATGTCCCGCGCTCCAATCATCAATGGCACTAAGTAGTTAGAAAGACCTGCATTGAAGGGAATAACCCACAGGAAAATCATGATTGTCCCGTGCATGGTGAATAAACCGTTGTAGAGGGGGCGGTCAACTAAATTTGCTTCCGGGGTAAGCAACTCAGCCCGGATAATCATCGCCAACAGTCCACCGAGAAGAAAGAAAATGAAGGTCATCACCATGTACTGAACACCGATCACCTTATGGTCGGTGCTGAAGCTGAAATATTCCCGCCAGCCATTTTGAGGTTCTCTATCCCTGGCTATAGCTTCACTCAAATCATGTGTCATTATTTATCTTCCTTTGATTGGCTATAGCAGGTTGAGCAGGTGTGACGGTGTGCCAGCCGCTTTTGAATAATGTCTTTGGTGGTTGGATATTTTCGGCAACTGCCTGATTTGGAGTATTCCCACTTTCGCTAGACACCGTTTGCGTGAGCCACTGGTTATACTTATCAAGAGATTCAACGTATACATCTGCCTCCATCAAGGCAAAGTAAGTCCCACTATATTGAGAATCTTTCAGTCGATATTTGCCTGGGCGAATGGGTGTTAGTACAATGTCAATCTTGCGCCCTGGAACAATATCCTGTTTTAAGCGAAACTCAGGAACATAGAAACCGTGGATTACATCTTGTGCTTGCATATTTAAGCGAGTGCTGCGATTGTTCGGTAAGTGTAATTCCTTACTGGTAATATTATTTGGATAGTGGAAAGACCAATCCCATTGCTTAACGAAAACATCAATTGTTTCAGATGCAGGTTTGGGGACATCGCTAACGATTGCAGCGTAGGCGGGTGCAGATTCTAAGGGCCCGTGCAAATGCACAATTTGGTTTAGACCAAGAATATTTAATTGCTGATAAATATTGAAGCTTTGGAAGGCAATCCATATTACTAACAGAGTTGGGGTAGCTGTCCATAATATTTCCAGCCTCGCATCACCTCTAGAAGGGTGTCCTTCGCTGTAGTCTTCTGGGCGGGCGCGATGGAAGACTATGGCATACACAATAACACCAACCAGCCCCAGCAAGATAAATGCTCCAATTGAGACTAAAAAGCTAAATAAATCATCTACCCGTTGTGCTTCGGCTGTAGCTTGAGGAGGCATCCAAGAAAACGCCTGTTGTCCAATCCATCGACTGACAATTAGCAGCCCTGCGACATAAAACGCTATTAGTACATATTCCCAAAAACTAAACATAATAATTTCATCTAAGAGTATTTCTCGCTTGATTATTTGAGTAGTAAATTTGGGTTTTTACCTTCTTGGAGTAACTTCGCAGCAGTAACATGAATTCCAAACTCTTCTCCCAATTGCGCCCCCAAGGTTCCGTGGACAAACAAGATGCCCAATATTGCAATACCTGCTAACAAGTAACTCCACTGCACCTGTCTAGAAGCATCCTTACGCCAGCGATAGCGTTGTAAACCTCTCCATACTGTCATGGCTGCGATCGCTCCCAACAGCAAAATGCCACCCAAACCATGCAAAAGCATTGTCCAACCAGCAGTTAACCCCCAAACGCTCTTTTGATCGATTGGTGGATTTGCTAGCAATAGCTCGAAAAAACCAGCTGTAACGGTGAAAAAGGTGATAAAAGCTGCTCCTATGAGGTTATACCAGCCGACATCAAAAAAACCAGAACGGAGGGTAGGCAGACCCAAAAATTTGAAGATTGGTTTTTCTAAAGCAAAAAGCACTCCGGCAATATCAAAAATAATCGCAAGAATGAATAAACCCAATGTTAGATGCACCAGTTGCGGATGTATCGGAATCTCATAAGGTAATCCGTTAGCATTCAGCCTCAATCTCAACTGGTCAATGAGTTGCCAGTTCATGGCGAAACTCCCTGCTTCATCGCTTCCACAACTGGCTCAATGTGTAACCCATACACCCAAACTAGCTTGCTCCCTAAATAAACTTGCAAGCAGACTAAACAGACTAAAAAGGTGGCAGCACCAAGGTAAGCAGGTGGTACTTTGCGTGGAGTACGTTTGCGAATCACGAAACGCCAAGCTGTAATGCCAACAACAATAGCCGCCAGCGACCAACCCATCACCGTATGAAAATTCAGTGTTGGTTGAACTGCTGGGTAGATGTTCGCCAGACCTGCTTCAAACTGACCAAGAATCACCGCTAAAAAGATAGCTGCTGAGGCCACAAACATATTCCAAAAACTCACCTCAAATAACCGCACGTTGCGCGTGAAATAGCCCAGCACATCGCACACGAAAGAAAAAAGCACCATCGCAATTACGAAATGGACAATGATCGGGTGTAGAGGGTCAGGATATGGTAAATTTTGGTTATTCAGAGACAGAGCAGGCATCGCGTTCTCCTTCATGAATCTAAATATGTAGATGCGTTGTATGGAATTGCCATCCGTTTAACGTACCATTCATATTTTCAAGAATACTGTGTTAACGTCACAGATCGACCAATTAAAAAACGTTGAAAATTTCCGATGCACTGAAATTTTTCAAGTAGCTTTTGAAATAAAAAATACATAATTACTATTTTTCAGTAATTATTTTCTCCAAATGTCAAAATTCCCTAAAACAACTTATGCTTAATATCATATCTTAATTGACATTTACAAAAACTAAGCAATGTTATTTTTGATTAGATGGGGTTGATAATAGCCAATACAATCAGACGCTTTATAGGCGGCAAAAAAGTTTTTAACGTCTTATATGGTTCTCTTATTTGGGTCATCTTAGATTGATTAACTAAAAAATTTACTTTAACCAATAACCCAACTTGCTTTGAATATACCATAAATCTTGATTGAGATTAATATAAGCTTTAAAATTACATTTTTACAAATCTTAAAAAGAAAAACATACTCTTGTCACAGAAATGACAAATGATTTAAATATTTTTTAGTAAAAAATATGCTGTCTATCCTTCTCTAGATAGATTAGAAAAATACTAGAGACTTTTAAGATAATAAAAATGTAAAACTTTTTTAATAGATAATTTACTGATTTGATAATTAAAATCGTCAAGTGCGGCTTGATAGAAGCCGGGGATTTAAACCCCTACACTTTGTTAATTGACAATGTCGACAAAAGTTACTGGTAATCTTGGATTTGATCGCAATCAACGATTAAATTTGGCTGTAAAGATGTTTTGGCGTGATGGCGAACAAACTAAATGGGAAGTTACTCATCTGGATGTTGAATTAGAAGTTTCTACGTAATTATTATTTACTCTCATGGCATCTAATTCATCTCAGAAAACTATATTTGCAGCAATGGGTGCTAACTTAGCGATCGCGATTACTAAATTTATTGCTGCCTCTATTACTGGTAGTTCTGCCATGATATCTGAAGGGATTCATTCGATAGTAGATACTGGCGATCAACTGGTACTTTTGCTGGGAATCCGTAGAAGCCAAAAGCCAGCAGACGATAGCCATCCCTTTGGTTATGGTCAACAACTTTATTTCTGGACTTTCATCGTTGCTATCCTGATCTTTGCCCTTGGCGGCGGGATGTCAATTTATGAAGGAATCACTCATTTAATTAAACCTAGCCCTTTAGAAAACCCAACGTGGAATTATATTGTGTTAGGTATTGCAATATTATTAGAGGGTTTTTCTTGGAATGTAGCTTTAAAACAATTTTTGCCGACCAAGGGTAGACAAAATTTCTGGCAAGCAATCAAAAACAGTAAAGACCCCACAGTATTTGCAGTATTATTTGAAGATTCTGCTGCGATTTTAGGTTTATTCGTTGCCTTAATCGGAATCTTTTTAGGACATCTATTTAATAATGTCTATTTTGATGGCATTGCCTTTTAATCACATAAATATCAAATACAGAATTTTCACAAAATATTCAAAGCTGATCAACACAAGAAAGAAAATATGGTAAAAATTATTGAGCAAGCAGAAGCTTTTGGCTCACCCGGTATTGAACCTCGATGGACTCAAGCGAATAAAGATGGAGTCGGAACAGCTTACTCTACCTCTAGTCGCGTTTGGTTTACGATCTGGAATGGTGTTGTTACTGAAGTCTACCATCCCACAGTAGACAGACCCCAAATTCGGGATTTGCAGTATCTAATTTCTGATGATAAAAGCTTTTTCCATGAAGAGAAACGCCATCTCGAATCCAAAGTGGAACCGATGTGGACTCATGGTTTAGGATACCGCATCACTAATTCTGATCCCCAAGGACGTTATGCCGTAATCAAAGAAGTGATTGCCGACCCGCATTTCTCCTGTATTTTACAGCATACAAAATTAATCGGAGAGGACGATTTTATCTCCCAACTCCATTTATATGCTTTGTGTGCCCCGCATCTACAAGTTGGAGGTATGGGTAATAATGGTTACGCTGTAGAGGTTGCTGGGCATCGGATTCTGATAGCTGAGAAACAAGGAACATGGCTGGCGCTGGGTGCAACAGTTCCCTTTACCCGCCTTTCCTGTGGTTACGTTGGTAAAAGTGATGGCTGGACAGATTTAGCTGATAATTTCCAGATGGATTGGGAGTTTGACAGTGCAGTGAATGGCAACCTTGCTCTGACTGGAAAACTAAATCTAGATCGCACTAAAGAGTTTACTTTAGGACTGGCGTTTGGTACAAACTTGCATAATGCAATTTCTACATTATTTCAATCGCTGAATATTCCTTTTGAAGAGCAGAAGCAGCAATACAATGAACAGTGGAAGCGATCGCGCCGCAATATCCGACCCCTAGAAAATGTATCATACAATGATGGAAAATTGTATCACAACAGCATTAGTTTGTTGTTAGCACATGAAGACAAAGCCTATCCAGGTGCTTTAATTGCATCCCTTGCGATCCCTTGGGGTGAAGCCAAAAACGACCAAGACGAAGGCGGATATCACCTTGTCTGGACGCGGGATATGGTAAGCAGTGTATCAGGTTTAGTGGCTGCTGGTGAAACAGAAACAGCAGTGCGATCGCTAATTTATCTTGCCACCAGTCAGCAGGAAGATGGCGGTTTTGCCCAAAATTTCTGGGTTGATGGTGAACCTTACTGGAAAGGTATCCAACTAGATGAGGTGGCATTTCCGATTCTGTTAGCATGGCTATTGCACCAACAGAAGACTTGTTTAAAATTCGATATCTATCCGATGGTTCTGCGGGCGGCGGGTTATTTAATTCGTCACGGCCCGATTACCCAACAAGAACGCTGGGAAGAAAACAGTGGTTATTCACCATCAACACTAGCATCCAATATTGCCGCCTTAATCTGTGCTGCTCAATTTGTTCGTCAACGTGGAGATGAAGCAACAGCAAAGTTTATAGAAGAATACGCAGATTTTTTAGAATCTCACATCGAAGCTTGGACAGTAACTACTGAAGGAACTTTAGTTCCTGGGATCAAACGGCATTATATCCGAATTACTCCCTCAGATATTAATAATCCTCAAGCCGACGAAAATCCTAACCAAGGAACTCTTTTCATCACCAGTCAACCAGCTGGTGAACCAGCACAATTTCCGGCCAAGGAAATTGTCGATGGCGGATTTCTCCAATTAGTACGCTATGGAATTCGTAAACCAGATGACCCGATTATTGTTGATTCTGTCAAAGTAATTGATACAGTTTTAAAAGTAGATACACCCGTTGGGCCTTGTTGGCATCGTTACAACCACGACGGTTACGGCCAGCAAAAAGACGGAAGTCCTTATATTGGTTGGGGTAAGGGACGCGCTTGGCCTCTCTTGACAGGAGAACGAGGACATTATGAACTAGCTGCTGGCGGCGATGCCAAAACATATATCAAGGCAATGGAAGGATTTGCTTCAGATACTTGTTTGCTACCAGAACAGATTTGGGATGAGGCAGATATCCCTGATATTTATATGTATTTAGGAAAACCAACAGGTTCAGCGATGCCTTTAATGTGGGCACACGCAGAGTATATCAAGCTACTACGGTCAACTCATGATGGACAGGTGTTTGATTTTATTCCAGAGGTGGCAAATCGCTATCTAGGCGAAAGAAAGCAGTGTAAATCATTGGAAATTTGGAAGTTTAACCGACAAATCTGCCAAGTAAAAAAAGGTCAGACATTGCGAATTTACGCTTTAGTATCTTTTCAATTGCACTGGTCAGATGATGATTGGCAAACCACACAAGATACACTTTCTACTTCCACAAAGTTAGGAGTGGATTTTGTAGATATTTCTGTTTCTGATAACCAGCAACAGCCAATCAGCTTTACCTTTTTCTGGATTGAAAGCAGTAAATGGGAACAACGCAATTATACGGTTGCGGTTGACTCGAAGAGACTCTGACTATAGAGCAATACTGTCGTTTGAGATAATGATGGGGGCTGTTGATTGACAGCCCACAGCCGCTACCTTTATCTAATTAAAGAGTAACGAAATATTAAGCAAGCCAACTCACTTTGAGTAATGGTGCAAAATAATTTTTCTTAGGACAAATAGAATAAAAGTGAAGCTAGGGAGTAAAATATTTAAACAAATTAAAACTGATTTGATTCAGAACAAATATATGTTGAGTATAATTTGGGGTATTGTTGTTATACTGGTTGCTTTTTGGGCATTAGGACTGGCACTTCATATTGCCGGAAATCTAATTCATGCGGTGTTGCTTTTAGCCATTGGTCTTGCTATCTATAATTTTTTCAAAGCACGTGATGTGTGAAGAAATATAGCGTTTCCTAATCATAGTAAGGTACATTATATAGTCCTTTACTTGCTTGCCAGGAAGAAGTTGAGGATGGGTTTCTTGTACCTCACTGATTATCTTTAACCCTTTAGCTCAACTTTATCAGCAATTACAAACAAATAATCTCCCTGATTGTTTTTATACTTTTTGACAATCTCAGTAATGCGTCCTCTATTGATATCTGCTGCTAGCCTTTGACACCCGGCGGCAATTTCATCAGCAGAAGCTAGCAAAGCAAACGTAGAGATTCCAGACCGGACATTTTCATCTAAATATATTTCAAGACGATATTTACCACTATATAAAAACAGGTCTTGCAAGTTTTTAGAAATAGAATAAGTTTCAATATTTACTGAGTTATAACCTGCCTCATTGAGAGCATGTCTAACCTCTTCTAAACTTGGCATCTGTTCAGCTGATTTATGTATAGCTTCTGGAAAATATTCGACTAACCAATATTTACTCATTTGCTCTGATGTGGCAGTAAATAATACAAAACTACCAGCCGCCAAGACACGGTAAATCTCCTTAAAAGCAGGGATTATTGCCGCAAAATGATGTATTGCCAGCGTGCATAATACACCAGAGAAACTTCCATTAGCATAAGGTAACTTCTCAGCTTCTGCAACTTGCCAAGGAGTGTCGATGCATCTGCAATCCATACTGCAGCAAACGATGATGCTACAGATGTCCACATTGGAGCAATTTCAGTTGGATTTTTCTTGGCTGCTAGACGCTCTATTACTTGCAAGGGACAACTTGATAAACAGTTGTGCCTTGCAAGCTCTCAAGGCGATTAGTTGTTGCTTGCCGACTCACTGACATTGCCTCTACCCACATCAGCCCTTGCACTTCCAAGCAACGTAGCACATCTGTTAAATGTTGTATTTGCCGATACACCAGACTCGATACTATTGCTGCCATCACTGGCAGCGTTAGTATACGTAGGCGTAGCCCGCCTTTGGCATCGCGTAAACTACGCTCTTTGTCTTTTACCTCTTTTAAATTGGCAAATATTCCTGGAGTTAATAGTTCTATCAACCGTGATTCGATCTGTTGGTTTGTTGGGGCTGGGCAAGTTACTCGATGTCTTTTGTCTGGATTTCCTTGTTTTTTGCGTGGCTTACTCATGGCTATTCTCAACACAAGGGTGTTGAGTTTAACCATTGAGTTTTACCCTCTTGACAAGGCTCTATTTTTCTTAACTTGACACCTATGGCAGGATGCCCACCCCACAAGAGTTATATTTAATTCGATTATGTAAATTAGATGTTTTTTAGCTTAACAAGGCATTGGGAACTTTTAATTTGGCAAAATAGCTAAAATAGTCTTTCTAAATCATCACGTTAACGCTAAACTAGAGTTTGGCATTTTGTGTTATCTGGAATCTTTAAGGATTTGATTAGCATTAATCGAGAATATCCAATAAAACTCCCTAAAAAATATAAAAATTCCCTTAAAATTATGACGATCGCAATGCCTGATCATGTTTCTTAACAGAGGAAAGCAGGTCATCTGACCGTTGGGGATCTTATATTGAATTTATTACGAGGTATGTTGACAGCTCATGATTTGGCCGTTTAAGCCCAAGTTTAGAAAACAAATTGCGCGGATTGAAATTACTGGTGCGATCGCCAGTGCTACTCGCAAACGCGTCCTAGAAGCCCTGAAAACTGTAGAAGAAAAAAAGTTTCCGGCATTATTGCTACGTATCGATAGTCCTGGCGGTACAGTCGGAGATTCTCAAGAAATCTACAGTGCCCTGAAGCGTTTGCGCGAAAAAATCAAAATCGTCGCTAGCTTTGGCAATATTTCGGCTTCTGGGGGAGTCTACATCGGCATGGGAGCCGAACACATCGTCGCCAACCCAGGTACGATTACGGGTAGCATTGGTGTGATTCTACGTGGGAATAACTTGGAACGCTTGCTAGAAAAAATCGGTGTTTCCTTCCAGGTAATTAAGTCTGGCCCTTACAAAGACATTTTGGCTTTTGACCGACAATTGACTCAACCAGAAGAAAACATCTTGCAAGAGTTGATTGACACAAGTTATCAGCAGTTTGTCCAAACGGTAGCTGATGGCCGTTCTTTAACGGTAGAAGCTGTGAAAAGTTTCGCTGATGGGCGGATTTTTACTGGACAGCAAGCCCTAGCTTTGGGTGTTGTAGACCGCCTGGGTACAGAAGAAGATGCCCGTCGCTGGACAGCAGAACTGGTTGGCCTCGATCCAGAAAAAACTCTCTGCTATACCCTAGAAGAACGTAAACCCTTCTTGAGTCGCTTTATACCAGGAAGTCGTCAGTTTTCATCAGGAATTGGGGCTGGTATTGATTGGCTCGAATTTGAAATGTCTACTAGTGGTTTACCTCTGTGGTTATATCGACCATAAATAGTTGTTTGTCATTGGTCTATTTGTCCTTTGTTCAAAGTCAAATGACCAATGACTAATGACCAGTGACTAATGACTAATTAAGGAGGATTTTGGCGTGGACTGGCAAATGCGGGCTATTCGCGGAGCAACAACCGCTTCAGAAAATACTGTTGAGACAATCAAAGAGGTGGTTACAGAACTACTAGATGAACTGGAAAACCGGAATCAATTCCAGCCAACGGACATCATTAGTGTGACTTTTTCAGTGACACGCGATTTGGATGCAGTTTTTCCAGCTGCGATCGCCAGAGCGCGTCCTGGTTGGGATAATGTAGCTATGTTGGATGTGCAGCAAATGCACGTCGAAGGCAGCTTACAGCACTGCATTCGCTTCTTAATTCACGCTTATCTGCCAGCCTCCGCCTCAATTCATCATATTTATTTACGCAACGCCACTAGCTTGCGTCCCGACTGGAGTTTACCTCAGACTTTACAAGCATCACAGCAAGCAGTTAAGTCAAAAGTGTAAAAATACTTAATATTTTTTAAGGTGAAATCCAGTTTTCCAACTGTAAATTAGAAATGCGGCTGTAGTGACGAGTATTGTTTGTTACTAAAGTGTAATTTTCTGCAACTGCAACACTAGCAATTAGTAAATCAAATTCAGCAATAGTTTGTCCTATTCTACGGAGTTCTGCCTTTAATTCACCATACTTTCTCAGAGCAGGATCGGTTAAAGGTAGAACGGGTAAGTTTTGAATAAATTCTTCTGCATTACCTAAGTTTTCTGAAACTCGATTAGAATTGTACGCACCATAATACAATTCAGCAGCAGTGATGACACAAATGCATACTTCATCCCATCCGACTGCTAATAATTTATCTCTGACTAGCTGGCGACCGTTAAGCCAATAAATACACGTATCAGTGTCGAGTAAATAGTTCACAAGCTATAATTACGCTCGTTTATAGTACGACTTGAATATATTTCATCAACAATTTCTTCTGCGGTACGTGTGTCTTCCCAAGTTCCAAAGGTTTCTAAAAAAGCTTCTGATGCATGGGGTTTTGGCTGCTGTTCAGATGAGAGGATAATTTCATTCACTATCAATTGATTTGCTTCTGTAACTCCTAATTTTTTGCTTTCCTCTTTAGCTATAACCATAATTTGCATTAAGGTTATCGCCTGACTTAGAACATCACTTTTACTTGTGCCTATTTTCTTTGCTAGTTCGTCTAATATCTGATTTAGTTCAGGTGACAAATCTAAGTTTAAACGAACCATCTTTTGAGTGTTAGTCATGGTTCCATCCTTGTGTAAAATGTTAAATATATTATAGTTGACTGAAGCTATAAGATTGACATCGATGATGTTCAAGAACTTAATAGGTTATTCTGACTAATATAGGGATACTTGTCTCTAAATTCATTTGTTTTCGAGGAATTCATCAACTGTAATTCCTGCCTGTCGAATCAAACTTCTAAGTAACCCAGGTGCTAATTATCGGTGATTGGGAATTGATAAAGTTGGTTTTGATTCACACCAAAGTATAATATGGCTTCCCGTTTGATGATCTAATACATAACCAAACTTTTCAAAAATCTTGACTGCTTCCTTACCAGAGATATTTGATAAACGTCCCATTTATACTACAACTTCTCCAATAAAGACTTGCGATTCCTTAACAATATAAGGTTTGCCATGTTTAGCTTGGACATGAAGATATCCCGTAATGGCATCTTTAATATTTTCAATTGCCTCATCTAGTGTTTTGCCTTGACTCACACATCCTGGAAGTTCAAGAACCTCAGCAACATAGCCTTTATATTCTGAATCAAAGGTAAAAATTACTTGAAATTTCATAATAAATTAATCTTGTATAGTTGAGGTCTAGAATAAATATAACGCTCAAATCCTAAGTTTGTTACTTCATACCCACTCAAACGGAGAGAAGAATGATTCAAGAATTTGATAGGGTTATTCTGACTAGTGATATCTCAGAATATAGTTTAGAAGAGGGTGATATAGGTACTGTTGTTTTAGTACATCAAGGTGACAAAGGATATGAGGTTGAATTTGTCACATTAGATGGTGAGACTGTGGCAATTGTTTCACTCCACAGCATACAAGTATGTCCATTGGTAGAAGAGAAATTGCGCGATCGCAGGTGATGAATTAATCCTATCGTCGCATATTATATTTACTCGTAAGGATTCAGATGGTGGGGTATTGACAAAGAGGACACAAAGGTTAGAGTATCGCAATCATGAACAAAGACCTGCCACCAGAACTAGAGCCAGAACAACTAAACCAGCAGCCAAAGGAGGAACTGGTAGAAATGATTGTCAAGCAGGCGATCGGGATCGACTAGCTGCAAGTAACAATAAAAGAACGAAAAATCTAAAAAGGACTGGGGATAAGGGGTAATGGGGATTGGGTAATCAGCTCAAAAATAATGTTCGGGGCTATTACCCACAGCAAATTTGGGAATATTTTACCAGTAAAGAGTCCCCACAAAAAGGAGCAACTGCTGTCCCACTGCTAACATAAAGCTGCCTCAAAACCCGTAACTTTGTACTTCATGCAAATGAAAACTGCTATATGTATATACGCAGTTGGGATGATTATTTAGGACTTAATATAGCTCGTTTGGTAGTTTCATTACTTAAGTAAGAAAGTGTAAACATTACTCGTGTAAGATAAATAAGCTGATAATCTCAGCAATTGTATCGAGTAAAAATATAGTTCTATTAGATATGCGATCGCATATCTTTTTAAAATGCCAAACTCCAGCTTGAAAGATGACTCATTATGGTTCAAAAATGCAATTATCTACGAATTAGGTGTTCGCACATTCGCCGACAGTAATGGTGATGGTATTGGTGATTTTCCAGGACTGACAGAAAAACTAGACTATTTACAAGATTTAGGTATTACTGCTATTTGGTTGTTACCTTTTTTTCCTTCACCACTCAGGGATGATGGTTACGATATTGCCGATTACACTAGTGTCAATCCTATCTATGGCACGTTGGAAGACTTTAAAGCGTTTTTGAGCGCTGCTCATCAACGGGGTATTCGTGTAATTATAGAGTTAATTATTAACCATACCTCTGACCAACATCCTTGGTTTCAAAGAGCACGTCGCGCCCCGAAAGGAAGTCAGGAGCGAGATTTTTATGTTTGGAGTGATACTCCTGAAAAATACCAAGAAGCGCGAATTATCTTCCAAGATTTTGAGACATCTAACTGGACTTGGGATTCAGTTGCCAAAGCTTATTGCTGGCATCGTTTCTATTCCCATCAGCCGGATTTGAATTATGACAATCCCTTGGTACGTCAGGCAGTATTTGATGTTCTAGATTTTTGGTTGGAAATGGGTGTAGATGGACTACGTATGGATGCTGTACCTTATCTATACGAACGGCAAGGAACGAACTGCGAAAACTTACCCGAAACCCATGCGTATTTGAAGGAGTTGCGATCGCACATCGACGCGAAATTTCCTAACCGGATGTTACTAGCTGAGGCGAACCAATGGCCTGAAGATGCAGCGCAATATTACGGTGCGGGGGATGAATGTCACATGAACTTTCATTTTCCCCTAATGCCGCGCTTGTTTATGGCATTGCGGATGGAAGATAATTTCCCGATTGTAGATATTCTCCAGCAAACTCCATCCATTCCTGATAACTGTCAGTGGGCATTGTTCCTCCGCAACCATGACGAACTGACTCTAGAAATGGTCACAGATGAAGACCGGGATTTTATGTATGGGGCCTATGCACAAGACCCAATGATGCGGGTAAATTTAGGCATCCGCCGGAGATTAGCGCCGCTTTTGGGCAACGATCGCCGCCAAATTGAGTTACTCAATAGTTTACTGTTATCTCTGCCAGGAACCCCCGTACTTTACTACGGTGATGAAATTGGCATGGGAGATAATGTTTATCTAGGCGATCGCAATGGTGTTCGCACACCTATGCAGTGGAGTTCTGACCGCAACGCCGGTTTTAGTCGCGCTAACCCGCAACGCTTGTATCTACCCGTCATCGTTGACTCAGAATATCACTACGAAGCACTCAACGTCGAGGCACAACGGACTAATACCAATTCTCTCTGGTATTGGATGAAACGTTTACTTGCAACTCGCAAACGGTTTCCGGCATTGGGTGAAGGGCATTTTGAATTAGTACAGTCTAATAATCGCAAAGTTTTTGCCTTCAGCCGGATCACCTCTGAAGAACATGTCTTGGTAGTAGCAAATTTATCTCGTTATGTGCAAACGGTGGCGTTAGATTTATCAAGCTTCAATGGACTACTACCAGTAGAAATTTTTGGTTCCACTGAGTTCCCACCAATTACAGAATCGCCCTATTTCCTCAGCTTAAGTCCTTACGGGTTTTACTGGTTCACCTTACAAGGTAAACTTAGCTCAACTCAACCCCTTAAACCCCAAGCAGACTTGAGCTATCTGCTGGTAAATGGTTCATGGGAAAATGTGATTGGGCAACGAGAGTCAAAAAGCATTCTAGAATCAACACTGCGGGATTATCTCTATACCTGTAGCTGGTTTGGCGGCAAAACTCAGACTGTACAATCAGTACAAATCATTGAAGCGATTTCTTTACCCTATAACCAGCAGATAGCTCAAATTATTTGGTTGCAGGTAGATTATATCGAGGGAAACCACGAAACTTATCTGTTGTTTCTCGCCTACGCAGAAGGTGAGCAAGCAACACATCTTTTGGCAGAAATGCCGCAAGCTGTGATTGCACGTCTTAGGGTACAAGGCAAAGTAGACACTCCTCCACCCAATACTCAAGAAATTGGAATTTTATTTGATGCTTTAGCAGACAAGAACTTTCTCACCTCACTACTAGATGATGCGATCGCTAATCATCACTCTTATAAAGGGATAAATGGAGAATTATTTGGCACTACTACTGATTCATTCTCCGAATTGCGCCGACAGTTAACCAATCATGAGCCGACTGTCCTGAATAAAGAAGAACGAACCTATACTTGTATAGTTTATGGCGATCACTTGTTGTTGAAACTCTTCCGCAAAGTCGAGGAGGGTTTGCACCCAGATTTAGAAATCCGGCGTTTCCTATATCAGAAAAAAGGCTTGCAACACTCACTTTTCCTAGCTGGTGCTTTAGAGTACCGCCGTGCAAATAAAATAGGCAATAAAACTGCCCTACCCACGACTATAGGCATATTACAAGAGTTTATTTCAGATATCCGCCGTGGCTGGGACTACACCCTTGATAGTTTGCAAAAGTACTTTGATTTAGTGACTACAGAACACGCCACTATTACCGAAGTGCCTCTGCCATCAGGTTCCTTGTTGGATTTACAGAGAATTGAGATTCCAGAATTGGTAATTGCAACTATCACTTCTTACCTGCAAAGTATTCAACTGTTGGCTAAATCCACAGCAGAATTACATATAGCGCTGGCTACAAATATAGATAGCTCAGACTTTGCTCCAGAATCTTTTTCATCACTTTATCAACGTTCGATATATCAAAATGGACGTAACTTAACTGGACAAGTATTTCGGTTGTTAAAAGAACGAGTAAACTACTTGCCAATCAATACTCAACCATTAGCATTAGAAGTTCTCAATAGTGAACAGAAAATCTTAGAACGCTTTCAGTTAGTTGTCGGGCAAAAAATTACTGCATTGCGTACTCGTAATCATGGAAACTACCATTTATCGCAAGTATTTTACACAGGAAAAGACTTTATTATTCCTGATTTTGAAGGCAAAGCAGATCGCAGTTTCAGCGAACGACGCATAAAGCGATCGCCTCTACAAGATGTAGCAGGAATGTTGCTATCTTTCAACTATGCAGTTAACGAAGCTCTGGGCTATCAAAAAGAATCTGGGATGATCCTCCCGGAAAATTTACCCCTTTTAGAACAATGGGGACAGTTTTGGCATACCTGGGTCAGTACTAGCTTTGTGAATTCTTATTTAGAAACTGCTAGTCAAGAATCTTTCCTGCCAAAGACAACAGAAGAACTACATCTGCTGCTTTTTGCCTATCTTTTAGAGCAAGCGATTGATGCACTAGGCTATGAACTAAATAATCGCTCTGATTTGGTAGAAATTCCACTCCAATTTATTCTGCGATTACTGAGTGAAACTGCTTAAACAGTTTTTCATAGTACAAACAAACGGCAATAAAAAACTCCACCCCACAAGTGGCGTGGAGTTTTTGGACATGGGGCATGGGGAAGATTGTACCGCCACTTCGGTTAAGGTTTTCATATTTTGAAGATCCCCCCAACTCCCCTTAAAAAGCTATCCATTAGTCAATACGGTTCAGTTAAGGCTAAAACTCTTTGTCAAAGTCAGTTTTTTTTAACGAACCGCAGAGGCACAGAGGACACAGAGAGAAGAAAAAATGCTTAATTGAACTGTATTACTGCACCAGCACGATTCGGAGGTTCTACTTCCGCCTCAAAATTACCCCCATTTTGAAACATATCCACCCTAGTACCATTAATATACGTATCATTCTGAAACTTGAGATACGTATATACCCCCCCCCTTATTTTTGATGAGTCCTTCTCGGATAATTCCTCTATAAAGGAGTAGAATTCTTCTTTAGTATCCATTTCTTTGTCACCTTCGCGTTATGCATATATTACAGGTGAGATTATATAACATTTTTCCTGAATGACATTAAAACTGTTCACATTAAAACTCAATACGGTTCAGAAACCCAACAAACCCACGAAAATGTTGGGTTTCGTTCCTCAACCCAACCTACACAGTTTAGGTTTTTGACGCTAACTGAACCGTATTGATTTATAAAAGTAATTTCACTGTCAATTCCCTTGCGAGTTAGCAAAAGATAACAGGTTTCTGTGAAAACACACCATGTTGTAATTAAAGGTTCATTATATTGTTTTAAAGCCTGTTTTGCTTTTTCGTGGTAGGTGTCTTTTTTATCAATAAGAGCTAACCAAAATCCTGTATCAACTATGATCATATTTAGTTGTCAATGTATTAGATAAAACTTCTTTATAGGTTGTTGATAAACTTTCGTCAACAGAACAATAACCAATTAATCCAATTTCATCAAACTTTTCATAGAGACTTTTTTCTTGACTATAATTTTCTGATTCTGCTTGAGGATAACGCTTTTTGAGTAACTGAATAAAATCAAGTAGTAAGATTTGAGCTTCTTCTGGTAAAGTATCAATATCTCTATATATTTCTTCAAATTTTATCAGCATAATTAACTTCTAAATTGAGAAAAATTTTTGGTATTGACTATATTATAGACTACTTTTAAACCTGAGTGAGGTGACGCGATCGCGCGTGATCAATTAATGTGAGCAGTGCTGTGGATTCAAACAAATGGATTGAGGATTCTTACTTTGTTATGTATTAACTGATTGTGTTGCATATCTTCTGAGTAAATTATAGAACATTTACCCAGTAAAGCTGTAGCTATAATTAGACTGTCCCAATAAGAGTAGTTATATTGTGCATTAATTTGCAATGCTTGTATAACTTGTGTTGTACTAATAGCTTGAACAGGAAACGTGTTGACTATATCTGATATAATTGCGATCGCATCTATTTTTGATGTAAAAATTTTTCGAGGTAAAACATGAAATAACTCACCCAAAACTTGAGTGCTAATTAAAAGCAATAATGAATTACTTTTGATAATTTCTGCAACTTGCTGGTATTTTGTAGGTGGGTTTTTGGCGTAGAGATAAATCCAGAGATTGGTATCGAGAAAAATATTATTGCTCATATATTTCTTCTCGATTAAATTTATAATTTGGAGCAAGTAGGAAAGAGTAGTTATTGACTTGGGCTAAAAAATGCTCAACTTTTAAACTTTTTTCTCGACCATGATTTTCTGATTCTGCTTGAAGATAACGCTTTTTGAGTAACTGAATAAAATCAAGTAGTAAGATTTGAGCTTCTTCTGGTAAAGTATCAATATCTCTATATATTTCTTCAAATTTTATCAGCATAATTAACTTCTAAATTGAGGAAAATTTTCGGTATGACCCTATTATAGACTACTTTTAAACCTGGATGAAGTGACGCGATCGCGCATGATAAATTAATGTGAACAGTGCGATGTCTAGGCACTTCCTAAATTTATTATCTTGAGTACCTAACGATTTAAGTCGCGGCGAAAGGCATACAGCCAAATAATACTTTAAAGTTTAAAATATATTAGTTGATACAAGACGCTAAAGAAAATGAGCATTGAAAAAATTATTATAGACAAGGTAAGAATATTACCTCCTGATAAGCAACAAGAAGGGTTAGATTTTGTAGAATTTTTACTTGCGAAAATGCAAAAGCAAGGCTTATCATCTCAAGAAAAAATTTGAGGGGTTTCGGCTTGGACTCTAGCTCAAGAATACATTGGTTGTGTAGAAGCAGAAAGTGATTTGTCTACTAATAAAAATTATATGGATGGTTACGGTTCGTGAGCAGCCGATATTTTATATGAGATAGCTGTTACCTTGAAGAGAGCGATCGCACTTCCTTAACTTGTTTTTTACACAGGAGAATGACGTGCAAAAATAGCATGGGGGTCACGTTGGTCTTCATCAAGAAGACCTTCTTCTTTGAGAATTTTTGCCATTGTAGGTCGAACTGCAAAGCCCGATCTGGCTCTACTGAATACATAAAAGCAATCAGTCCATTTATTCTTTTTATTTCATAATGCATATTTTTATGGTTACAGCTATTAACTTTAGATTTATGGTTATCCCAACCATACTTAGATGCATAGTACAAAATCTGCCGTAACTGTTTTTTTATGAACTTTGGTATACGAGGTTTTGTATTATCAAAAACTGTTAAACCAGTTACGTATTGTGACCGACCTCTGCATTGATGTTTCCATTTTGCTGGATTTAACTCAAATTCATACTCCTTTAAACATTTAACTATATCTTTTTTACGAGGTGTTTGATCGCCAGAGAAGGTAATATCATCAGCATATCTAGAGTAGGAGCAATTATATTCCTGTGCTAGTCTTGCAAAATCTTGATCTAGCTCTTTGCACACCAGGTTAGCTAATACGGGATTTTCAATCCGATTATCATGCTGTTCAAAACAGATGTGAATAGGTACATCCCGATTTGCTCGCAGTCGCTCAAACATAACACGACCAAAAAGTTTATCGTACCAGTCATATCCCTGACTGGGATTAAAGTCACTCTCTTTTTCTTGATAACAAATGTAAGCTTTAAATGGTAGTAGACTAATTAGATTAATAACATGAGCTTTTACGTCAGTAGTATCATCTTCACAATAATGAAACCCTTTTTTTGATAGAGATTTTTGTACACTTGGTATTCTACTTCGGATTGGATCGCTTAGAATCTCATTTTTTAGAGTCTCCAATTTGGATCTTAGATAATCAGGATCATGTGTTGTAATGCAGGCTATTGCTAGAAGATTTGATTCTTTGTCAGTACCAGTTTCATCTAGGAACATAAAAATGTCTTTTGATACCATACTTAGATATAGACCTTCTGTAGTTGATAACTCGACTAAAAAAAACTATAATCTTGTACCTTAATAAAATATATCGAATAATCAAACCGCAAATACACTCATCAAAACGCCTCTTTATCTATGTATATATGCGTGTATTTGCGGCAATAATAACCTAAATTTAATCTACTAACCCGATCGCACCTTTCGTCAAGCCTCCACAGTTAATCCATTAAATGCCATGTTTTCCATAAAAGTATCGCGCTTTGTCTTGGCTTGTAAATCAACTTTTGAACTCGTAAACTAACTTTTGAACTCGTAAACTAACTTTTATGACTCGTAAACTAACTTTTGCGACTCGTAAACTAGCTTTTGCGACTTGCAAACTAGCTTTTGCGACTTGCAAACTAGCTTTTGTGACTCGTAAACTAACTTTTGAACTCGTAAACTAGCTTTTGCGACTCGTAAACTAAGTTTTGTGACTCGTAAACCTGTTATTCTCAACAAAATTCAGTAAATCTACCTGTATTTATTTTGTGAGTTAATCATAACGCTCTCAAAGTTCTCAGAAATAAAAAAACGCAAATATACGCGTGTAAACGCAATTTTTCCGCGTTTGTATACGTATATTTGCGATAAAAGGAGAAACTATTCTAACTTTAATGCACTAACGCGATCGCACGCTTCGTCAACGCTTCAGCAGTCAATCCATTAAACGCCATTAACTCGCCAGCACTGGCTGTAGTTTCGCCACGCTTCCACGCAAAAGTGTCGCGCTTCACCGTACTGCGTAACAGAATTGGTTCTAGCATCGCCGCCGCACCACCAGTAACAGCAATTAGTGCATCGCCATCAAATAATTCGGCAAATTTCGCATCATCCAAGAAACCGCCTTCAGGTTCAGAACAGGTATCCCACGCGGTATCATGGCTACGGTACAATTGCCGAGGATTGATCACAGAAACTATCTTCGCACCAATACCTTCAGTTTCCAAGAAAGCAGCAGCTTCAAATACTGGCATTAATGTCATATCGCCAATTACAGCAAATACAACTTGTTTATCACCAGCTATTTCATGTAATAGCACTGCACCATCGCGCAACCCTTGACGAGTTTGTTCTAAAGTTGTGCGAATTTGCAACGGCGATTTACTTGCTGTAATCACAATTCCTTTATTCTTAGTTTTCAATGCCCAGTCGTAACAGGCTTGAATACTGTTAGCATCAGGCGGAAATAATGGAAAAACATTTCCATTTCGCATCAAAGAAGCAAAGTAAGCTTCAATTTCTGGACGTTGGTGAGTCCAACCGTTGCGCCCTTGCTCTAATGCGCCAGCTGTGAATAAAGTAATAGTCGAGGGTGTGGGACGGCGTAATTCTGCCATTGCTTGAGTCACAGTTTGCCAAATTGGTACTCCGTTAATGGCAAAAGATTCGTAGGAACACCATAAAGTTCTCGCACCCATTAACGCCAAACCCGCAGCTAAACCAGCACAAGCATCTTCACTCAATGGTTCATAAACTTGTCCGTTTGGCGCTTGGTTATATAAATCGTCGGTTGTGGGGTGGATAATCTTTAATGCTTGGTTGATGTTAGCAATTCCAGATGCTTCATTACCATCGGCGTTGGTGACAAGGAAATTCCGATCTTTATTTCCAACTATTCCCACCAATCGTCCCATCGCAGTTGTGGAAACTTTTGGTTCGCCACCAACTGCATATTCTTCTAAAGGTAATTCGCCTAATTCTGGTAATGGTAATTCAAATTCTGTCACCACAGTTTTTGCTGCTGGGCCACCACCGGCGCGTTCTGCATTTGTTCTGACTAATTGCCAAGCTTGGGCAGACAAAGCACGGGTTTGTAATGCACTAATAATATGCGGCGCATCCAACGTATCTTTAGGATAGAGATTGTGAGATTTTGCACCTCGCGCGTGGACTCCTGCACCTTTGAGTTGTTTTATAATGAAGACGGTAAGTGTACCACCAAGGGCCGATCGCGCGGCTTTATCTACACCCGAAAGTACTGCTTGAGTAAATTCTAGGCGCTTCTCAAAGGAAAAGGCGGTACTATCAACGTAATCCCCTGGCTGATTTTTATCATCGAAATCTTTGGCATCAACTAACACGACTTCATCAAAACCGTTACCTTGCCAATATGCTTGCATCTCTGGGTTGGTTTTTAAAGAAACCATGCTGTGATGTTCTTGGCTGTAACCGTTCCACACTAATATCGGTAAAAAGTTGGTGACAGTAGGATAAGCAGTATGAAAGTGGGCGATCGCACTTACAATATAAGGCTCACCCAATCCACCATCCCCTACTGTAAAGGGAAATAACTTATCTTTGTGCAATAGTGCAGCCGCCATTGCAAAGTGTTGCCCTTGTCCCAAAGGCCCCGCAGGTGCAAGAATACCGGGAATAAAACCAGAAAGATGTCCTAATAATCCGTGCTTTTCTCGAAAGCGATCGCGCAATTGTTGGACTGTAAAAATTCCCATGTCCTCTAGCGAACGATCCAAGAACATGGCACTATAAAATCCGGGGGCGTGGTGTCCGACTTCGGTAATAATATTCTTGTATCCCAGCATGACAAGAGAGGCGTAAGCTTCTGCTTGGCTGGCGAATCCGCCGGGATGGCCAGAAGCCTTACTAGCGGTAACTTGCAAAGTCAGGTAGCGTAAGGCATCGGCAGCCAGTAAAGTTTGATATACTGCATTCGGTTCTGTGGGTGATGCGATCGCGATTTTGCCCGACTCAATAGCAGGAGTTGCACCATAATTTTCAAAATCTGGTAAGACTTCACCAAAATATTGAATTCCTTCAGAAAAATTGGGAAGCGCTGAAGATGGCTTTGGGGAGATTGCAGTCATGCTGAGTACCTTTTGACGATGAGGTGAAACTGTAGATGCTCGTTGAATTTAACAAAAATTTTACATCTTTGAGGTTGTAACAGTTTATTGCTTTTTTACAACGTTAGAATAAGTACTTTAAATAGTTACGCAACCAAAATTTCAGTTGATTGAAGTTGCAAAAAAATATTAAGCAGCAAAAAATTTATGAAATTCCCAAACGGGCCGCAAACTCCAGCAGTTTTACAGATGATGCGCTGGATTGTTAATCCGATGTCATTTATGGAGGCTTGTAGCAAAAGCTATGGCGAGATTTTTACTCTCAGATTAGACAAAAATCTTCCTCCTTTAGTGTTTGTCAGCAACCCTCAAGCGCAACAGCAAATTTTGACAACTGATACCAAGGAATTAGAAGCCCCTGGCGATCTAAATCAGGTGTTTGAACCTTTGCTGGGAAAGCATTCTGTGATTAGCATTAGCGGCGCACAACACCAGCGTCAACGCCAGTTGTTAATGCCTCCGTTTCACGGCGAAAGAATGCGAAACTATAGTCAGGTGATTACCGATGTCACCAAGCAAGTTATCAACCAATACCAGATAGGTAAACCCTTTAATATTCGGTCTGCTGCTCAAGCTATTACCCTGCGGGTGATTATGCAAGCTGTATTTGGGCTACATGAAGGGCCTCGCGCCGAAAAACTAGAGAAATTTTTGAGCGAGCTTTTAGAAAAGGCCAGTTCTCGGTTAAGTGTGGCTTTGCTTTATTTTCCAGCTTTGCAAAGAGATTTTGGCCCGATTAACTTCTGGGGAAACCAGATGCGCCTTCAGCAAGAAGCTGACGAACTTTTGTATGAGGAAATTCGGGAACGTCGAGAACAACCAGATTCATCACGCACGGATATTCTTAGCTTACTCATGGCTGCTAGAGATGAAGCCGGTCAACCCATGACCGATGAAGAATTGCGCGATGAATTGATGACTCTGTTAATCGCTGGTCACGAAACTACAGCCACAGCCTTAGCATGGGCATTCTACTGGATTCATAAAATACCATCAGTGTGCCAAAAGCTGCTGCAAGAATTAGATAGCTTGGGCAATAATCCAGACCCCAGCACCGTTTTTAAATTACCTTATCTCAACGCTGTTTGTTCCGAGACATTGCGGATTTACCCAGTAGGGATGCTAACTTTTCCCAGAAGAGTAAGAACACCAATATCGCTGGGCGGTTACGAACTAGAACCCGGTACAGTCCTACTTGGTTCTATTTATCTAACCCATCAACGGGAAGATATTTATCCAGAACCTAAGCAGTTTAAGCCAGAACGCTTTTTAGAACGGCAATTTTCTGCTTATGAATATTTGCCCTTTGGCGGTGGTGCTAGGCGCTGTATTGGGCTAGCATTTGCCCAGTTGGAAATGAAGCTAGCACTTGCTGAAATTCTTTCTAGTAAGGAATTAGAACTAGTTAATAAAGGTGAAGTGCGACCTAAACGCCGTGGTTTGGTAACAGGCCCAGATCGTCCCATTGAGATGGTTGTCACGAGTCAACGTCAGGTGAAGTCTCCAATTCTACAGACAACCACTGTTTGATGCTGGGAAGGGAACTAGATTTCCGGCTTCCCACCAATGCATCGGGGGAATTGAGGGGGTAATTTGACTTGTGTATACGCCGTAGCCTTTTAGGAGTGAGGTCAAAACCTATTGCATATAGCGGTTCTCACTTCGTTACAATACAGTCCCAAGCCCACCCCCGCCAAAGCTGCGCTTTTGCTCCCCTCCCGAAGAGCGGGGAGGGGTTGGGGGTGGGGTTGAAACGTATTTCATCCAAACGAGAACCGCTATATCTATTTAGATAGATTTTAAACTTAATGAATTAGGACTTACGCAAAACATAACGAAAGTAGCGGTAATTCATGAATTACCTCTATGCAATAATCAGGTTTTCAGGCACATCTTGCGTAAGTCCTGTGAATAATTAATTAAAAAGCTTTGCGATCGCTGCATAACGATCGCAGTCTTATTTATAAATCACAAATTACCTATACCCCAATATAGATTTCCTCTTGAGAATTAGCCTTTACAGTTACTAATAAGAGGACATTTAGGAGAATTAGTAATTCATGCCTGATGAGCATCGGTTAGAAGAAAAATTTCTATCCCAAGAAGCTGAAAAACAAATATCCAATCAGCTAGATGAAGTAGAACAAATAGAAATAGATGTAAAAACCGATCTGTTAAAAATACTTCAGGGACAAGCAGATGGAGTTGCAGTTGCAGGTCAAGGATTAGTCATTAAAGAAGACATTCGCGTACAGGAAATCAAACTGCAAACAGATAGTATTGCCATCAATCCCTTTAGTGCTCTTTTTGGTCAAATACAACTCAATGAGCCAGTAAATACCATTGCTAGGGTTATACTCACAGAAGTAGATATTAACCACGCCCTGGCATCAGACTTTGTTCGTAGCCAGATGCAAAGCTTTGAGTTGAATGTAGATGGTGAAATTGTAAGTTTAAAGCCAGAAGAAATTCAAATATTTTTACCTGGTGATGGCCAACTAGAATTTAAGGGAAAGGTGCTGTTAAAAGAAAAGGGAAATACTCGCCTTTTAGCTTACACTGCGATCGCTCGCCCACGGACTCATTCACAACCCGCTATGCTAGAGGGTTTTAACTGCACTGAGGGAGAAGGGTTTTCAATAGAATTAGTTACAGCATTGATGCAGAAAGCTAAAGAACTGATGAATATACCATCTTATACATGGGAGGATATAGCCTTTTCTATCAAAGATATAGAAGTACAAAAAGGTACTTTAATACTTCTGTTAGAAGCTCAAGTAAAGCAAATACCCTCATTGTCAAGTTTAATATCTCCTTAGTAGGATTGACAGTAGTTAAAGATAATTTTTGTTACCGAGGGATGATGTAAATGTCATAAAATTTTTCTAATATTTAGAAAGCTACTTATTTCTAAATTCCAACTATGCAAGAGTATGATGTTGTCCTGATTGGTGCTGGACATAATGGACTAGTTTGTGCAGCTTATTTGCTAAAAGCTGGTTATAGCGTTCTGTTACTAGAAAAGCGTTCTGTACCAGGTGGCGCAGCAACAACTGAAGAATGTTTACCGCAAGAAGCTCCTGGGTTTAAATTCAATTTGTGTGCTATTGACCATGAATTTATTCACTTAGGGCCAGTTGTTGAAGAATTAGAATTAGAAAAATACGGCTTGCATTATTTAAAGTGCGATCCAGTTGTTTTCTGTCCTCATCCTGATGGCAAGTATTTCTTAGGACATAAGTCGGTGGAAAAGACTTGTGCAGAAATTGCCCGTTACAATGAACGTGATGCCAAAAAATACGCAGAATTTGTAGACTTGTGGCAGCGATCGCTAGGTGCAATGATTCCCATGTTTAATGCACCACCAAAATCAGTTTTAGACATCCTTGGTAACTACGACATCACCAAACTGAAAGATTTATTTTCTGTTATTGGTTCTCCAAACAAAACGCTGGACTTTATTCGCACGATGTTGACCAGCGCTGAAGATTTACTTAACGAGTGGTTTGATGAAGAATTTCTGAAAGCGCCACTAGCCAGACTAGCATCAGAACTTGGTGCGCCGCCATCACAAAAAACCCTTGCCATTGGTGCAATTATGATGGCAATGCGTCATAATCCGGGGATGGCCAGACCTCGCGGCGGAACTGGCGCACTTGTGCAAGCTTTGGTGAATTTAGTCACAAGTAAAGGTGGCGTTATTCTCACAGACCAGCATGTTGAAAAAGTTTTAGTTGATGATGGAAAAGCTGTAGGCGTGCGGGTTGCTGGTGGTAAAGAATATCGCGCTAAACACGGGGTTATTTCTAATATTGATGCCAAACGGTTGTTCTTACAAATGACTGATAAAAGCGATGTTAATGCAGCCGACCCAAATTTATGGGAAAGATTAGAACGCCGCATCGTTAACAACAACGAAACTATCCTCAAGATAGATTTAGCTTTAGACGAACCACTCCACTTTCCCCACCACGCTCACAAAGATGAATATCTCGTCGGTTCTATCTTGATTGCAGATTCCGTCGCTCATGTAGAACAGGCTCATAGTAAATGTACCTTGGGAGAGATTCCTGATGCTGACCCATCAATGTATGTGGTGATGCCTAGTTATTTAGACCCCACATTAGCACCACCGGGCAAGCACACCCTATGGATTGAGTATTTTGCTCCTTATCAAATTGCTGGTGCAGAAGGCACTGGTTTAAAAGGTACTGGTTGGACAGATGAATTGAAAAACAAAGTTGCAGATAGGGTAATTGATAAATTGGCAGACTATGCACCCAATGTCAAGAATGCAACTATTGCCCGTCGGGTAGAAAGTCCAGCCGAACTAGGAGAAAGATTAGGTGCGTACAAAGGAAATTATTATCATGTTGACATGACCCTAGATCAGATGATATTTTTCCGTCCCTTGCCAGAAATAGCCAACTACAAAACGCCAATTGACAATCTATTTTTGACTGGTGCAGGGACTCATCCAGGTGGTTCGATTTCGGGAATGCCGGGACGCAATTGTGCGCGGGTATTTTTGCAGGCAAAACATCCCATTAGCCAAACTTTGAAAGATGCGCGGGATTCGATTAAGTCAACTGTTGAGTCAGTGTTTGGCATTAATTAAGTGTTGCACAGATAGAGTTAGGACTTACGCATAAGTATCATCCAAACCCCCTTAAAAACATAGCTTTTAAGGGGTTACAGAAAATCTATTTTTCAGGTTTTAAATGCGTAATATCATGTCCACATAATTAGTTATGATTTCCACAGTCATTGCACCCCACACGCCAGATGCTCCACTTGGGGAAACCCCAAGACCGCACTGGCTCCCCTTAATCCCCTCCCCGCAAGCTCTTAGGGGAGACAAAGCGTAGCTTTGGCGGGGTGGGGTTCTTCGGGTTTAATAAATAATCAAGCAGACATGATATAATACCAATTCTGCATAAAGATACATAGAAAGAACCCCTTGCCACCTCCCCAAACTCGCAAGGAGGTGGCGAAGGATCAAAATAATGTGCAGTTTCACAGAGAATTGCTATAAGTCCTCGATTTTTTAGGCAATTACGAAAATATCTGTATTAGTCATGGCTAGACCTATTGCTAGTTGGGCAACTTGGATTTGAGCGGATGAGCCTGTACCATCAGCATCAAAGAAGAAACCCCCTGTATTATTGTTGTAGATAAAGCGATCGCTGCTATCTTGTGCTACTGAACCGATAAAAAATTTCGTGGCTTGAAGTATACCCTCATTAAGTCCACCTCCAAACCCTATTTTAGAAACATAAATTGTGTCATCTAAGGACGAAAAATCTGTAATGTTATCAATACCCTCAGAAAGGGTATTAATAGTAAAAACATCAGATCCAGTTCCTCCCGTTAGGGTATCGTTACCTAAACCTCCAACAAAAGTATCATTACCACTTCCCCCTATAAGGATGTCATTGCCATTTCCACCATTTAGATTGTTATTACTAGTATTACCAGTTCCATTAATATTGCCTGTACCTGTTAAAGTGAGATTTTCTTCATTGGCTGATAAAGGCAAGCTAACGGTTGATGAAACGGTCAGAGGTGTCGAAATGGGCGTACTATTTAAAGTGAGATTTTCTTCATTGGCTGATAAAGGCGAGCTAACGGTTGATGAAACGGTCAGAGGTGTGGAAGTGGGCGTACTATTGGTAACAGTGAGTAAAGTTCTAAATACCTTTTGGTTGCTGGTTAGACTCTCATCAAACTCTTGGATTGAATTAGTTGGATCTAGAAATGAAATAACGTAGTAATTTCCAGTTGGGATATTGGGAAATGCACCGTTCCAAGTCGCTGTTCCCGAATTGAATGGGTTAATCGAAGAAATACTTATATTACCAATTAAATAATGAGAACCAATAGTATTAGTGACATTGGCATCAGTGGAAGCGTAAAAAGAAACGGAGAAAGTGCCTGTCGCCGCTGTACCATTGTTGCGAGGATAGACTGTGATGCTGAAATTTTCCCCATCTTTGATAGTGTTATTACTAAAACTTCCAACAGTTGTGTTAAACCACGCGTCAGAATCTACTAAATCAGCTTTGTCAGTGGGTTTGCGTGTAGTACTGTCTTGGTCGATCCAGTTTTGAATCTCGTTATATCGAGTACTTGTAATTCGGGCGAATTCGTTGTAAAGCGGAGTGTTGTTAGTGTTTGTCTCATTTGAAGCTACTCCATAAATAGTTGGTTTATCTGTGTTGGACTTATTAAGCCAAAGAGGGCCTCCACTATTTCCAGGTATAATATCTAGCTCATTACTACGCAAGACCGAGTCAGTTGTACTTGTGATTTTTCCACTCTGAGTCCACATATCATAGTTGTCCCATTGTCCATCGCTGTTGGAATCAAACTTATCAGAAGGGTATCCAGTGACATTCATTAAAGTTCCACTGCTGAGATTATCGTCATATCCATAGTTAAACCAGCCAGTGAAGTTTCCAATATTGCGGTCAAGAGTAACCAATCCTATATCGTATTGAAAAGTTTCGCTTTTAGTTTGATCTCCTTGAGTCCATCCTTCAAAAGAACGTGTATAAACAGATTTGGCTTCACTATAGTATTGATAGTCAGCCCGGTTTGTACCAGCAATAATATTTCCTTTAGAACCAAGCATCACCTCAATTTTATCTGCCCAACCCCCATATCTCGTGTCATATACACAGTGTCCTGCTGTTAAAAAGTGATAGGGACCAATCATGGCACCAGAACCGTTGACGATAATATCATCAGCAGTATCAATAACCCCATCTGGGCCTTTCCAACGTATTCTCATCTTTCCCATAGCACTAAACGGAAAAGTTGTCGTGTTGCTAACTTTTGTCCGACCATCAGGGGAGAAAATAGACATAGTTTTAGATCCTTAATAGAAAATAATGAATACAAAATATCCAAATTTAATGCCAAAACTTATCTCATGGCATTAGCAATCCACTAGCCATTTCTATGAAAAATATTTTTGATTACTAAGTTTTTAAGTAATATTAATACTAGAAATTTCCATATATTTAATATAAATTATCTATAAAGAATTCAGGAGTCAGGAGTCAGGAGTCAGAATGGGCTAAACGCCCCGCTACCGCTAACAGAATTGAATTGGAGTCCGACTGGTGAATGAATAAGCGGCGTTTTTGCACCCCCGCTAAATCCAAGATTTAGCGGTCAACTTTCGTAGTGGCGGGTCTGAATCCCCCACTAAATTGATTCTGACCAAAGCAACGGAAACGTCTCCGGCTCCGCTGCTGAATTCTTCTTCAATTCTACGATTTATCAACAATATAGAGTTGACTTTCAGTTTTATTTTGAAGAAAAAACAAAACTAATTAATAGAGATAAAGGTTAGAAAAACTAGCGATTTTGAGATTACTTCTGTCCTCACACCTCTGATCCTGGGTGATTTATACCGTCGGCATTGGCGGATTGAAGAAGCTTTTCATCAGAGTAAATTACTACACAAGTGCAATATTTACAACGGGTAACAGCTACGCAATGTATATAGCAACACAAATAATTGTTTTTTGAGTAAAGTAGGTTTTAAGCGATTGCTTTATGTGTATTTAATATGATAGTATGATACACTCTTGATTTTCATAAAGTTTTATGCATCGTCAACAAAACTCTTTCTGAAAAGAAATATAAGTAAATTAATGGGTAAAAACTAGTGTATTTTGATAATACTCAAAAAACTAACAAATTTTAACATCACCTAATAATTTTTGTAGGTACAGCATGGTTTTTCGGCACTGCTTCGTTGCATCTGGCTTGATAGCTTTCTTGGCATTTGGCTGTAGTGGTGGGGCAAACTCATCGGCAGAAAATACTACACAGGTTGTCCAAGAAAGCAATGTAACCCAACTTTTCATAGAAGCGAAGGCTACGCAAAAAGCAGAAGATTTCTTTCATCAAGGTAATAATTTATTAGATAGACAAAATTATGAAGATGCCATAAAAGCTTATGATAAAGCGATCGCCATCAAAGTTGAGAGTCCTGAAGCTTGGATTAACCGTGGCATCGCCTTAACATCGTTGGAACGCTACCAAGACGCTCTTGCATCCTATAATAGAGCGATCGCGATCAAACCCGACAAATATGAAGCTTGGTATAATCGTGGCATCGCCTTAACATCGTTGCAACGCTACCAAGATGCTCTTACATCTTATAATAGAGCGATCGCGATCAAACCCGACAAATATGAAGCCTTAATTAACCGAGGCATTGCTCTGACAAAGCTGCACCGCTACCAAGATGGTATTGTATCTTATAATAGAGCGATCGCCATCAAGCAAGATTTGCACCAAGCATATTACAACAAAGCTTGTTCTTATGCTTTACAAAACAATCTGGAATTAGCAATTGAGAACCTAGACAAAGCAATCAAGCTTGTTCCTGATAAATACAAGAAATTAGCAAAAACTGACCCAGACTTTAGCAAAGTGCGTAGTGAAAAGCAGTTTCAAGAATTACTGCAATAGTTTGTTATCACCGACATCGGTGTAATATTAAAATTTACCAAAAAGGGGTAAAGGGGAAGGGGAAGGGGAACCCCATATTTAAAAATAGGGGTTTCAAGCATCGACGCTGCTAAGTTATCGCACTACGTGTCTCAAAAATCTTCTTTTAATATTCTCCATATTTAAAAATAGGGGTTTCAAGCATCGATGCTGCTAAGTTTATGAAAAGATTATTAATAACCGGAGCAAGTGGTTTTTTAGGATGGCATATTTGCCAGCTTGCAAAACAAGAATGGGATATTTATGGCACTTATTTATCCCATCCTTTAGAGATTTCTAGTATGAAAATTTTAAAAGCGAACCTAACAAATTTTCAGGAATTGAAACGTATCTTTAACGATGTCAAACCAGCAGCAGTTATTCATACTGCTGCACATTCGCAACCAAATTTTTGTCAAACCCACCCCGAAGAATCGCACGCAATTAATGTTATAGCATCCTGCAATATTGCTGGACTTTGCGCCGATAATTCTATTCCTTGTGCTTTTACCTCAACCGACTTAGTTTTTGATGGCTTAAATGCTCCATATCGAGAAACAGATGCCGTGTCTCCTGTCAATCTTTACGGTGAGCAAAAAGCGATCGCAGAAGCAGATATGCTAGAAAGATATCCTATGACCGCAGTCTGTCGAATGCCGTTGATGTTTGGTGCAGCAACACCCACAGCTAAAAGCTTTATTCAGCCATTTATTCAAACTTTACAAGCCGAAAAAGAACTAAGTTTATTTATAGATGAATTTCGTACACCAGTCAGTGGAACATCTGCCGCCAAAGGACTTTTATTAGCATTAGAAAAAGTTAATGGTATCATTCATTTAGGTGGCAAAGAGCGGATTTCACGTTATGATTTTGGACAGATATTAGTAGAAGTATTTCAACTTCCCGCCACCAAACTCAAATTCTGCCGACAACAAGATGTGAAAATGGCAGCCCCTAGACCAACAGATGTTTCTTTGGATAGTTCCAAAGCTTTTGCATTGGGGTATCAGCCTTTATCTGTAAGGGAAGAATTAGAGGCAATACATTGGATCGATCGCTAAACACCGACTTCCACTGTTTGCCGTTCTCGTCGCGCCACTTCCGCACGTACTAAAGGTATGACATCACGCCCATAAGCGATCGCATCCTCTAAAGGATCAAAGCCGCGGATCAACAAAGTAGTCACACCTGCATCGTAATAATCAACCAAAGCCTCTGCGACTTGTTCTGGTGTACCCACTAGGGCTGTGGTGTTACCTGCCGCACCAGTAGCCGCTGCGATCGGTGTCCATAGACGCTTATCGTAAATCTTATTTTTGGCTGCAAAATCCAGCAGACGTTGCGATCCTACCGCCTGTGGTCTAGCTGGGGCAGCTAATTTTGCGCCTCCTCGCAACTCTTGAATTCGCGCTAAAATGCTATATGCCTTCTCCCAAGCCTCTTGTTCGGTAGCACCAAGAATCGGTCGCAGGGAGACGCTAAAGCGAATGGAACGACCAAGTGGTAAGGCAGCGCGTACCTCTGCAATTCTTTCTTTAACTGCGGCAATTGGTTCACCCCACAAGGCATAGACATTACTGTGTTTAGCTCCTACTTGTACAGCTGGCCCAGATGCACCACCAAAGTAAAGCGGGATGTGGGGCTTTTGCAGCGGCTTGATCGCAGAGAAAGCATCCTTGATACGGTAAAATTCACCTTCGTGATCAAAGGGAATGTCGTTTGTCCAGACACGACGAACAATTTCTAAATATTCATCGGTGCGACGGTAGCGGCTATCATGATCTAGCCAGTCGCCATCTTTTTGTTGGTCAACATCACTACCACCAGTAATGATATGTATTGCGATCCGACCGTTGGTAAAATGGTCAAGGGTAGCTGCCTTGCGAGCTGCCAGAGTTGGTGCGACAAAACCTGGACGATGAGCAATTAAAAAGCCCAATCGCTCGGTTGCTGAAGCAGCAAAACTAGCAACAGTCAAACCATCAGGGCTACTAGAACTATAGCCAATCAATACTTTGTCAAAGCCTCCTTGTTCATGGGCTTTGGCAAATTCACGAACATAAGCTGTATCAATGATGTCATCGCCCAGACCGCCTGATGCACTATTTAATTCTGAAGTTGGTTTTGTCCGAATCAATCCAATAAATTCAATTGGCATAATAAATTCTCCTGAAAATGTTGGAAAGCAGAGAGGCATGGGAGCAGGGGTGCAGAGGGGGACAAGGAGAAATTATTAGACCTTTTGCAAAAGTCCCCTAAACCCCACCCCCAGCCCCTCCCCGCAGGCTCTTAGGGGAGACTTTGACGGTAAGTCAAAGGCGGGATGGGGTTCTTATTTTGGATTTATGCAAGAAGTCTATTGAAACTCTCTCCTTTGTCTCTCCCTTCTTCCTTGTCTCCTTTGTCTCTTCTCCATGCCCAATGCCCAATGCCCAATGCCCAATGCCCGATACCTAATCCAATAAGTCTGGTTGGTCGTGGGTAATTTCATCCCACAAATATTGGAATCCACCCCATCCTGCTTGGTGAGTACCTCCGCGTTGTTGGATCTTTAAGGCAATGTCATGGTCAATTAAAACGGGTTTTCCTACGGCTTCTGCTAGCAATTGCGCCTTAGCAGTATCCTCTAACCTGATGTACCACCAAGCTGCTTCATCCACACTCTGTCCTACGGTCAATATTCCGTGGTTGCGTAAAATCGCAGCTTTGCTCCTGCCTAGTGCCTGAGCAATGCGTTTTCCTTCGCTTGTCTCTAAGACAATGCCTGTAAAATCATCAAATAGAGCATGATCTTGGTAAAAAGCACAGGAATCTTGGGTAATCGGATCGAGCAACCGACCCAAAGATGACCAAGTTTTACCATAGAAGGAATGGGCATGAGCCGCTGCGATGACATCGGGGCGGGCTTCGTGGATTTGAGAGTGAATGGCAAACGCTGCTTGACTAACTTTGCCTTCACCTTGGACTACCTGACCTTCACTATTCACTAGTATCAGGTCTGATACCCGAATGCGACTGAAATGTATCCCAAAAGGATTTACCCAAAAATGATCGGTAAGTTCGGGATCGCGGGCAGTGATGTGTCCTGCCAATCCTTGAGCAAAACCCAAACGCGCAAATACCCGAAAGGCTGCTGCCAAGCGTTCTTGACGATGGCGACGCTCTGATTCAATGGAAACGAAGGTCGGTGGCTGAAAGGGATTGCTGGGGCGGACGAGAGAAGTTTGCACCATAATTTTCAACTCCTACGTGTGGATTAGGTAGACTTAGAGTGCTGCCTCACTGCTGCTGAAAGCCTGCTTTACCATTAAATTAGCGATAACAATAAAGGATTATGGCTCGGTGGGCGATGCCTACGGCGGTAAACTACGCAGTTTTTACCGCTGCAAATACGTATTGTTCAATCATGTCCAGTGGACAATGCTACAAATAACTTTTGGCTGATAGCCATGAATGCCTTACTATTTACGGTTTTTCAACTACCTAGTGAAAACAAATTTTTTAACTAGAGTAATGATGCTATCAAGTAAACTACGGTAAGTCAATCGATTAAAAGTATTTATGTAACAATCCAATTACCACAATTCATTTAAATAAGCAAGCTGAATATGGAGTTCTGCAAAAAAAATATACTGGGGAAAAGTTTTATTTCTTTCTTTTTACGACTCTAAGAGCTGCTTAAGAACATATCGGGCACGGTTATAAATAACACCTGGTCGTGAGCTTTCTCGTGGGCCAGCAACATTCAAAATGCGAATGTTGTGCTTCTGAATCCAACTCCAGAAACGAGCAGCGTCATTTCCACTGAACGACAGCGCGTTAATGATCAGGACGGGGCGATCGTACTTATGCGCCAGGTCAGCTGTAAGCTTTGTTCCTCCTTCAAGCGATCCATACGCTAGGACGAGCGTCCCGTCTGAATCTCGAACGTTCCACTCGGTACGTAATGCGTAGTCTGTACTCGTTGTCTCTTGAAGCGGGTATACAGGTGGTATCTTTCCATCCTCTGCAAGCCGCCCCTTTGGACACCATCCACGAACTGGTAATAAAAGTGACAAAGCTGTATCGAGCGCAGCTCTGTCAACTCCTGTCTGACCTCCGGTTACAACCCAAAGCCGTTGATGAGACGATATTGACTCTCCTTTCTCGGATTGTGTGGCGATCAAAAGTGCGTAGTTTACCGCCGTAGGCATCGCTTTATCCTGCATAAGTTCTCCAACGATGAGCAATGCAAGTACAACGAAATTGTCCCTCAGTTGAAAGTTGAGCGATGTCTACGACGGGCTACGCCTACGCATTTCTTGCTTCTTTTTTCAAACTTGGAAGCAGTTCAACCTGAATGCTTATCTTTCTTACATATCTCGCTGATATTCTTCTAACAATTGCGGAATGTGATCGTACCCATCCACACCAATAACCGCAATAATTTTCGGGCGATGTTGCTGTAAAAACTTTTGGAAAACTTCTGCCCCGATTTGCCTTTGTAAAATTGTCAGTAACCCTGCTGGTTGACGCCACTCATTAGAAGCAATTTGCTCTAAAAGATACATTCCCAAGCAGCCTGTGTAAACAGTTTTTTCGGAATTTTGCAGATGATAATAAGCTTCTGCTAAATAAGCTAAGTTCCGCCCTTGGAGATACAAATCACCGGAAACTTGCGCTGTTTTAAAACCATCTTCAAGATATTTAATTGCAGTTTGGTGTTGTCCAATTACTAAATAGGCAATTCCTAAGCTGCTAACACATAAAGCTTTACTTTGAAGATCGCCTAATTGTTCTGATAATTTTAAACCTTGTTCCAAATAATTAATTGCGGCTTCATAGGTTTCGGGTTCTAGGTTTTCCAGCTCTTGAGCTTGCATGACTTCGCTGTAACCTAAATTTACCAGCGCGTTTGCTTCTCCTGTCCTATCGCCTGCTTGCCGACTCAGTATTAATGCTCGTTGACTGTAGTTAATTGCCTCAGCATAATTTTGCTGTTGGACGTAGGTACGGCTGAGGTGATTGAGATTGGCAATTTCACAGGCGCGATCGCCTGCATTCCTGGCTATCTCTAGCGCTTGCTGATGAAAATCAAGTGAGCGCTGGTATTGTCCCAAAGCACGCTGCGAATAGCCTAAAAGTGTCAAAATACGCGCCTTTTCTTGGGTTCCTTCGCCTTGTCGTAGCGGTTCATCCAAATAATCTAGGGCATCTCGTAAATAGCTGCCAGTAAAAGAGGCAAAAATCCCACCGTAAAAGGGGAAATACGGACGCTGGGCAAAGGTTCGCAAAATCTGGAGCATGATTTGAGAACAGGCATCGCTGTATACTGTGCCAATACTCCTAAAACCACTTGCTAACTGACTCCAAATCACTGCAAAGGTCAAAAAAGTGGAAATGGACAACTTTGGCCCCGCTTTCACATCGTAAGCTTGTTGGTCAAACCAGTTAATTAATCCCCGTTGCAAGAACTGTAAAATCAATGCCATTTCCACCCAATCTCTCAGGGTGATTCCCCGTTGTCGCTCGGCAAACTCAATTGCGGATTCTTCCCTAGCCAAGGTGCGAAGCAGCGCTTGGGGTAACTCACTATTGAGTTGTTTCGCCCAACTTGCCCAAGGGCCACGTTCTCCCGGTACGCCGCCAAACCCCAGAGATTCTTTTTGCTCGTACATCCAACTGAGCAAGTTGTCTTGCAATCGCTGCCAAGAAGCTAAACCACGGGTAATCCCTTCGGAAAATTGTTGTAAATCAGCATCTGCCTGAGCAAATTGCTGTAATGCTTTTGATAATTGCTGTAACTGTTGTAAATTTAGCGGATACTTCTGATTCGGGTCAGTAACTCGGATAAATGTCGCTAGACGCTCGGCAGCAGGGGCTGTGGTGATTTCTCTAACTGCGGAGGCGATCGCTTCTGTGGCTTTGTTTTGCTCTGAACAGCGTTGCCATTGAGTTTGAATCGTCTTAACGGCTCTCAAACTGCGAGTCGCTTTAGCTTTCTTGAGTTCGTCTTTTTCGCTATCTACTTGGCTTTGGAGGGAATTCAGGCGATCGCTCAAAGCTAGCTCAAAGACTTCCCCTGTACCGGAAGTAATTCCTTTAAGCAGCATTTGATACACCTGTTCTACAGAGCTAATTTTGCCCTTGAGGGTGGTTTCGACAATTTCATCGATTAAGGCAAGATAGCGATCGCTTAATGGCAGAGAGTCTGGCACTTTGGCTACTAGGAGAATGTCACATCAATTCTAATTCTAGTCTTGGCAGCAGAGGTAGGGGAAACAATTAGCCACTTTTGGGCAGTCATGGTCATAACAAATGCAAAATTTAGAACAAATTTATTTAGCGATTTGTTATCATTCTTTGAGTGATTCGCTGTTTAACTACACGAAAAAAAAATAATGGGATGCCTACAATATAACGGTCTGATAGACGAGTAGGTTCAGTAATTAAGCGTGTTAACCACTCCAGACCATTATCAGTCAGCCAACGCGGCCCGCGATATATAGAGTCAGTATAAAAATCTAGACAAGCACCCAAAGGTAAAAATACAATAGTTTCAATTTTATTGAAGTTATCTAAAATCCAGCGTTCCTGTAACGGCATACCGAAACCAATATATAAAATATCTGGTTGGAATTTATTAATTTTTTCTATTACCAAATCATTCTCTTTTCCTGATTTGTCAAAATAACCATGATGTCCCTGTACGCGTAAATTAGGCGCAATTAATTCTAACTTAGTAACTGCCTTATCCACTACGCCAGGTTTTCCAGCTAACAAAAATAAAGAAAGGTTTTCTTTCTCACACTTTAATGCTAAATCTTCTATGTAATCTGGTGCTGTCATTCGATGCGCAGATTGCATTGAATAACCATTGAATCTAGCTCCTACCATTACACCAAATCCGTCACAAAATACTAAATCAGCCTTATTCAAAAAATCTCGATACCAAGATTTTTCATAAGCGAAATTCATGGCTCTGATATTCACATGTCCTACAACTGTCTTTTTTTGGTTTTTTGCTGCTTCTATTAAATAATCAACTAATTCGTGTACTTGAACTTTATGGAATCTTGTATCAAACAACTTGACTTCAGGAAAAGTTTTCATTTCTGCACCTCCCTTATTTATTAGCCAGTATACCAAGTTTAGAATAATACAAACAACAAAAGAATAATATCTTTATCGCTTCCTTAACTTTTCCTAATATTAAATCGATACCTTTTCAACGCCTATTATCCTTATACAGAATGAATTACGTCGTTTATAAGTTTGGTATTGAATAGATAGTGTAAGCCACTTAAACTTATTTTCATCAAGATGGTTCTCGATTGATAACTGCTGTATAAATACCTGTTAAAGATGTAAGATAATTGTTTATATCCAAGTGTTTAACTCTGACCCGTGCATTATTTCCCAAAGATATTCTCAGATTTTCGTCTGCAATTAAAGATTGCATTGCCTCTGACAATTGTTGAATATTCCCCGGATTCACTAATAAACCATTCTGATTTTGAGTAACTATTTCGGGTATTCCTCCCACTGCGGTAGTGATAACTGCCAAACCCCAACTCATTGCTTCTAGTAGTGCCATAGGCAGACCTTCGTTGTAGGAAGGTAACACAAAGATATCAGCTTTATTTAAAAGCTCGTCACGTTTTTCTTTATCTACCCAATCAAGAACAGTGATGTAGTCAATAAGATTTAGAGTTGGGATCAAACTACGAGCTTGTTCTACATCTCCATCGCCCGCTATAACTAACTTGGCTTGGCTTTGTTGAGCAACAGGTATAGAAGCAAATGCTTTAATTAAATCAAAAGTACCTTTGCGCTCACCAATGCGCCCTAAAAATAAGAAAAATATCTGTTTGGAATCTATTCGCTGTGGAATTTGGGCGGGAATTTTTACTGGGTTAGGGAGAACAATAACTTGCTCTGACTTCAAGCCAAGATTCTCAATGTAGAATTTTTTCCAGCTATCTGATAAAACAATGAAACGGGTACATTTACAAAACGACCAACTTAGCCACTGCTTAAGCCATTGAGGTAGTTTAGAGTAGAACAAATGAAAATCAGCACTATGAGTATGAATAATTACTGGTTTTTGAAATAGCCAACCAATAAGAGTAGTGATTGAATGACGAAAAGCACTACCTCTATCTGAAACATGGATGTGAATGAGGTCAGTTTTTTGGTTTAATAAGTTCCAAAATAACTCACCTATTGCCTGCAAAAACACTAACACTTTCTGGGCAGCAGAACCATTCGGTAAAGTAGTAATGTGTTTAATTTGAATATCAGAGGTAGCTTCTTCAAGAATGAGCTTTTCCACAGAAACTATTCCACCTTGGCGCTTCAAGCTTTCGCCCAACATAGTAATTTTTATGGGACTCATAATTGCTATTAATCTGTTTTGGAAATTGAGTACATGGCTATTGCTATAAACTATTATAAAAACGAATTTCTAATAGTTTATATCCAAAGGTTTACTCCAAGGGCATTTTGAGAGTTAATGCTACTAACTCTTAAAATGCCCGATCGCAGTTGAACAAATTTATTCAATGTACCCTTTCGTGATTTTACAGGATTACTGCAAAAAAAATTCTGCCATAGGAAGTCTTAAGCTGTTCCACATTTAAATTGCATAAGCTGGGCGGGCAGGATGCCATTGGTGTCAAGTTAAGAAAATTAGGTCTTGTCAAGTGGGTAAGCTGATGCGCGTCTAGATTGTACATCTTTGCAGTTAGACCGTCCTTTGTCATTAGTCATCTGGACTTTGAAATACAAATGACTAATGACGTAGGCGCTTCGCCTTCCCGCAGGGTATGACCAATGACAGCCTTCTCCTGAAGGAGACGCTGCGCGAACACGATTAAATATACAAATTAAATGCGTAACAGCTTAAAACTCAATGGTTAAACTGAACACAATGGTGTTGAAAATAGCCATGATTCAGTAGTGCCTCGGCTTAGAGTATAACCCCATAGTTAAAACTAGGGGATTGAAACAAGGACACATTGTCTTGAAAAATCGCTCCACTTGGGGCTTTGCCCAAGACCGCGTTTTTCGCTTTTTCACAGCATGTCGAGTCCCCTTAAAAAATATTTCTATTTTTTTTCATAAATAAATTTAGGGGCTTGGAACCCTATGTGCCTAGTCTGTTAATTTTACTTTTTACTCTAAGCCGAGTTACTCAGCACTCAGCACTGTTTTGGTAAGCCACGGAAGAAGCAAGGAAATCCAGACAAAAGACATCGGGTAAGTTGTCCAGCCCCAACAAGCCAAGAGATAGAATCTTGGGACAATTTTTTTGGCTGGTTGAGCATCAGCGTTCTATGGGCTTAGTTAAAGCTGTTCGCCAACGACATCGACGTAACGCTGCAAGGTCGCTTGACATCTGGGCTGGTATCTTAACTTGACACCAATGGCATCTTGCCCACCCCACAACATGGATAATTTATTTCTTGGAAGTCCCTAAACTCTTGTTCCTATTCAAGTATTCTTCCAACAATTCAAAAAATTTCTGTAGTGCCTCATGTTCGTCTACAGAATAGAAAAGAATTATTTTAGACTATGACTGACCTGAGTTAATTTCATAAAGTAATTTTAAACTTCCAAGATTGGGTTTATATTGTCTGTGAAATGGTTCTATTGGTTTGCTTTAGTCAAGCTGAAGATTAAAATTAACTTGTTGAGTTTGCTTTTTCAGCCACTCTGAAAATAAATATGCCACAATTTGCTGGCGAAGTTGTGCATCAAACTCCGCTTGAATAATCTCCTCCACCAAAATCAAGTGAATTCCTCCTGACGTGAAAATTGGTTTGAGAAGTTGGGGTGGCTTAACTGCAAAAATAGCCGCAGATATTTCTGGTAATAAATCTTGGCGACGTACTACTCCTTGATATCCACAAGAGCGACGTAATTCTATATTCTCGGCGTATTGGTGAGCAACTTCATAAAAGCTGATTTCACCTTCTTTAATAGCATAAAAAAGTTCTAACGCTAAATCTTCATCCTTTAAAATGACTTCATACATAATTACACCCATATAGTCTAATTGGTGTGCAAAAAAGTATTCTTCAACTTTATTTTCAAATAGATATGTTGCTAACTTCCCAAAAATTAGATTGGTATAAGTAATTTCTTCAAAATCATCTAGCGACAAATGATGTTTTTCCAGCCATTGCCATGTTTCAGCCACACTATCGAGGTTGTTAGCTAACCGGATTTTATCTGCTGCTTGTTGCAACTTCTCTGTTTCTACTTTGATCCCATTTTCAAGAGCAGCCGCTTTCACGATATTACTAGCAATAATTTTTTCAATTATTTCAGGAAGTTTACAAGATAGTTGAAGTTCATTAAGAATATCCTTACTTGTTATTACAATAGATTGTGTCATTTAAATTCCACTAATTATTGATGATGTGGAGGACAAAAAAGATTAGATAGGTCTGACGCATACATAATACTTGACCTATCTTTTTTCCTATCAAATTCGCATTTATCTGCTTCAAATCAGTTTATACTTTTATTCTTACGTCAGACTAATGCTTTATCTGCCGATTGTTTTAATGCAGACAACGATTCGCTTTGGTATCGAGGTGTAGTTTTAGGTTGTAATTGTTGCTGCTGTTGGAGTTCAGCTAAACGTAAATTGCTCCAATTTACGAGTGCTGGATTTCCTAAACGAGGAGCTAAATTAGATAGGAGTTTGACAACCGAAATAGCCTCTGGCTCTATTTGAAGAGAAGCAAGATAACAGTCACTAGCTACTCCTAGTTCGCCTATTTTCTCATGACACTGACCAGCCATAAACCAAGCAACTGGAGTACCTGGAGGGCCTAACCTTGTAGCTGAACGATATACTTTGGCTGCTTCTTCAAGTTTACTTTGCTTGGTCAGGACTTCAGCCAACTCAAGATGGTATCTAGGTTCTAAAGGCTCCATCTGCACTATCAGGCGTACTCGTTCTTCTGCAAGATCGAGATTGTTTAGCCATATAGCTTCTTTAGAACGGCTTTCTATGCAAAGACTGAGATTTTCTCGCGCTACAACTTGTTGCACTTCATTTTCGCAAGTCAGACTTCTTGCATAAGATTCACATAAATCCATTTCTTCAACTACCTTCTGTTTATCCCTGCGTAAAAACGGCACAAAAGAAACAGAACGATAGTATATACTCATTAACAAATTGTATTCAAAATCGTTGAGTGAAGGTTTTAAGTCTTGAATTTCCTTGGTAACTGCTTCACACCAAAACTCAGCCGCCGCTAAATCCCCAAAAGTTTTTGCATACTCTACTACAAGTTGTAAAGCAGCATTTATTTTTACCCGACTCCCTGATGGAGCATGAGTAGCGATCGCTTCAATCTCTTTAATGTAATCAAAAGTGCGATCATCAAAGTGAGAAATCAAGCTAGAAAGCGCTCTACACCATGCTAGAGCAGCAAGCTCTACATTGCTAGCAATTACTGAGCCAGCCATCTCTGGTATATACTCTTTCACTATCCGATGAAAGCACAAGCTTCTCAAAAGATTCATCACTCGTAATTTAGTCAGATTTGGGAGTTCTTGATAATTTGATAAATACTCACAAAGGTTTTCCCAACGTTCGGTACGTAACTCCTTTACAAGTTTTAATGGATGATCAACTTGGTATTGGAGCATCCCAGTTTCTTTGATGAGAGATTCTCGAAAAAAAGGAGATATATTTACCTGTACACTATACGGCAGTGGAGTGTTATTTACTAAACTGCGATAACTGAATTCAATGCCATAATGATGCGGTCTTCCACCATTAAGAGGGCCAAGATCAAAATATTGTCGATTTAGCCAAGCTATTGGTGAACTATTAAGTGCTAGCATGGTTTTTTTTCCTGATTTTTGTCACTAATAAGCTAATATGTACTACACGAATATAGCGCTCATTTGAAATAGGGAAAAAGCTTTAAACATATTTTTTATTTTTGCCTATCTCACTATTATCAAAAAGCAAAAAATCAAAATACGGCTTTTAATAAATTATTTCTCTGCTTTGCTATTTCTAAGCTATTAGACCAAAATAATCACAGTGAGAAAACTAATAATATTATTTATATCACTGTGATTAATTTATTAAAAATAGCTCTTTGATTCACGATATTTACTCGTTGTTTAAGAACTATTTTGCACGGATCTCTTCTTTTAAGCTAAAGAAGAAGACCATTTAGCAGATGCAAAAGAAAGCCCACCACGTACAGTTGTATAAGCCGTAAACTCTGGTGAATCTTTGGCAGATTTAGCCTTTAAGTCAATGATTTCTTCAGATGGTTTTTCAGATTTCAGTTGATTGATTTTAATTTCAGCCATGATAAATTACTCCAAATTTAAGTTTTTGTGGGAATTAAACTTTAACTCGTTTCATCCCCTTAGTATCATCCATTTTTTGATTTATTAATTCAAGAAAATAGTTAATATAAATCAGGACAGAATCTTATATTTTTTGTCCCTTTTAATCAAAATTTGAGAGCATCCCAGTTGTTTGCAAAGAGAGCGAAAATCAGTCCTGATAAGTAAGATGAGTATAATTAGTTACTAATGACTCCAGAAAAAAAGCAAGTCGTTCAAGAACATATTCAAGCAATCACTAAAATATTGTACGAAGAGGGGTGAAATGAGCAGTTGTGCAGAAAGTTATACTAAGGATTTGATGAGCCGTTTTCAATAGGGACTTCCAAAAAATAAAATATTCTTTGGAAGTCCCATATTGCGATCGCCAAGGATAAAACTGTATCAATAAAGTCCCTTAAATTTAGGAGCTTCAAACTAGGGTGTTGACTTTGGGTGTTTTGAGGCAATTTACCGGAAAATTATTTATATAGCAACCGCTAAGGCAGTTAGGACATTGGTGATTGCTCAAAACCCTGAAATTACTGGGTTTTTACTCAGCACTCAGCACTTTGCTATACTACTTTTGTTTGTGGGAAAGCGGTTGGAATAGCCGCTTTCCCACAAAAACACGCCCACCCCACAAGAAGTAGTTGGATGTTTTTTATTTGGAAGTCCATTAGAGATCGATTATTTTTAAAATAAAAATCCCTTTATAGTATTTTCGTACCATCACAAGAGAACTTTTAGCCCTCCACCGTTAACCGTGGGGTTTTTGCTGTTGGTGAGCGATCGCCTGACTTTTAACTTTTGACTTCCGCCTTTCTGCCGAGGATAAGAAGCTAATTTCCTCAACATCTGACGACAGGAAGGCAAAAGCTGGTTTAGGAAAAACTCCCTTAAATATTAGAAGTAAAAGAAAAGTCCAAATTCTAACTGATTTATAAACAGATTTATTTATCGTTAATCGCACTAGTCTTAACTCCTCACAACCCAAGATAAAAATCGGTGTAGTTTACATCTAGGTTGTCTGACAGGAGTCAAGAGTGAGGTCAGTAAAAGTACGAGGATTTAGCAGCTTTTTTTTGAATGTGAAACCAGGATAAAAAGGTAAACCAATTAGCTATGAGTTCTTAAACTAGGCAATGGATACGATTGATGCTGCTTAAAATCGGCAAAGTCACAGATTGAGCTAAATGGGCAAAATCGGCAGTGAGAGCCAGGATTAGGAGGAAATATTTTACTGAAATTAGTAGTTTCTTCCTGATATTTTTGCAAATCGTGCTGGTGCTTGTGGGCAATATTCGCTAACTCAAATTTTAAGGATTCTAACTCACTGTTATTAATACTAATCAACTCTGATTTTTTACATATTTCTAAATTATAAAATGATGCAACAGCTTTTCGTCCAGGGTAAAGATAACGAGCAGCTAACAAGTAAACTAACGCCTGTCGTTTGTCAAAAGCCGACTTACCAGTTTTGAAATCCAAAATATGTAAAGTGCTATCAGATTCAATGAAAACGCAGTCCATAGCTGCATATAAGCGAAAGCAATAATCTTCTTGTTCTACTACTATCGGTTTAGGAAAGCCTTCATCACCCGGAGTTAATTGGATAATATCTTTATCCAAAAGCAACGGCGCATCGTGATATTTTTGCAAAATTTGCAGCACGCGTTGCTGGACTTGAACGCTTGAGTTGCCTAATTTAAGTAGCTGTGCAACTCTTTCTACACCATCTGCTTGCTTTAACAGATGCCTGTGATGATGAAACTCATAAACGCCTTTTTGAGCTAGTATGCCAATCCGCTGGGGCGCAGTGGCTTGCCCTAAAAGCGCTTTGACTTGTGGTTCGTGTTGCCGTGCTTTGATAAACCCCCGTCTCATCTGGCAATGCCAGCGTTCTTGCCCAGTCGCTGGGGCAACTAGAGACCAAAGGTGATAACTGGCAAAAGGTCGATCGGGGGTTGACATTGCTCAGAAACAGTGAGAGAAAATACGGTGGGGAGAAGTTTAAGCTAAGGCTTCCTTAGAAAAGAACTTCGGAGGATACTTGCTGCTACACACGCTTTGCGGGAAGCTTTTATAGTACTGATAATGTACCGGAGCAAGTGGCAAAAATGTCTAGCAAGATAAAATTTGGTACCGATGGATGGCGAGGGATTATTGCCGATGACTTTACTTTCCCCAATGTGAGAAAAGTAACAAGGGCAATCGCCACTTACTTAGAAACAGCCTACACAAAAGATAGACCAGTACTTATTGCCTACGATACTCGCTTTTTAGCTGACCAGTTTGCCCAAACAGCGGCCCAAGTATTAGCAGACTTGGGTTGGACTGTAAAAATTACCGAGCGGGATTGTCCCACACCAGTAATTGCCTACAACGCCCGTCACCTAAATTCAGCTGGGGCGTTAATGTTTACTGCTAGCCATAATCCAGCACCCTACTGTGGAATTAAATATATACCCGATTATGCTGGGCCTGCCACTCCAGAGATTACTGATACTATTGTGGCAAATATAGAAGGTGCATCGGATGAGTTGCCTGGGAGCAACCCATCTGGTTCAATTTCAATTTTCGATCCGAAACCAGATTACCTGCAATTTATCTACACTCTACTTGATGTAGAAAAGATCAAAAGCGCTAATTTAAAGGTAAAGTACGATGCTTTGTATTCTACCTCTCGCGGTTATTTAGATGAAGTTTTGCAACATAGTGGCGTTCAGTTAGAAAGTTTCCACAATTGGAGGGATGTTTTATTTGGGGGTGGGATGCCAGAACCCAAAGGAGAACAGTTAGTTGAGTTAGTGGAAGCAGTAGTTCACGACCAAGCAGATTTGGGCTTGGCAACGGATGGAGATAGCGATCGCTTTGGTATCGTTGATGAACAAGGAAACGTCCTCACTCCGAATACTGTGCTGCTACTTCTGGCACGTCATTTAATCAAAAACAAAGGTAAAACAGGCGCAATAGTCCGTACTGTCGCTACAACCCACCTGCTGGATAATTTCGCTGCTAAAAATGGGCTGCAAATTTACGAAACAGCAGTTGGTTTTAAATACATCGGCGAAAAAATGCGCGAAACTGCCGTGTTAATTGGTGGAGAGGAATCAGGCGGTTTGAGTATTATTGGACATATTCCCGAAAAAGACGGGGTGTTAGCCGATATGCTGGTGGCAGAAGCGATCGCTTATGAAGGCAAACCCCTGAGTCAGCTGGTTAAGGAGGCGATCGCCGAGGCGGATGGCCCACTTTACAACAACCGCCTAGACTTGCACCTCACAGAGGCGCACAAAACCGCCGTCATCGACTCCTTTACTAAAAATCCACCTACAGAGGTAGCAGGAATTAAAGTCAAGGAAGTGGGGCGTAAAGACGGTATTAAGCTGTATTTAGAAGAAGGTAGCTGGGTTTTATTGCGTCCTTCCGGTACAGAACCACTGGTACGCGTCTACCTAGAAACTAACACTCCCGAAAAACTCACCCAAATCGCCCAAGAGTTACAGAGTGCCATTGCTAAACTAGAGGCATAAGGATTAGAAGTTAAGAGTTATGAATTAGGAGTTAAGAGTTGTAAATTAGCAATTCTTAACTCCTGATTTCTAATTTCGATCAAAATGTGAATTACAGCAGTTTTCATGTATTTCAACCATATCTGTCGTAGGGGCACAGTGTTGCTCATGGGTGTCAACTTAAGCTAAAACTCCTTTTCAAACCTCGTTTCCAGCAAGAGGCTGGAAATACTTGTCATTGGGCTGCTGCTGCGAGTAAGGGAGGCTCCGCCTCGCGTTAGGCATTCCCAGTCAGAGATTGGGAACCAGACAACCAGACAAACGCTGTGCCCTCACCTCGTCGTATATTTAGCTGAAAATAGTTGTAATAACTCCAAACTTCTAACTCCTCACTCCTAACTCCTAACTTCGTCAAAGTATGAAAATCGCTCCTTTTTTGACATCTCTAGTTGTAGCGGTTTGGGTAATCGCGATCGCAATTATTTCAGTCCAAAATGCTACACCCGTATCGTTAAAATTCTTAACATTCCAATCGATTCAGATACCAATGGGTTTAGTGCTAGCTTTTAGTGCCGTTGTCGGGTTAATTGGCATGGCACTACTGCAACCTCTGTGGGGACTTGCTGGTATTGGGCAAGGTAATTCTCGATTGGAAGACGATGCGGAATTTTTTGTTGATGATGAAGATTTTTAAGGTTTGAAAAAAACACAATAAAATTACACCAGTTAAGTAATCTTCATCTGCTAATATGCACAAATGTACATATGATAGATTGAGATGGCGTATCAGTGGGATAAGGATAAGGCAGCAGCTAATCTTCGCAAGCATGGTGTTGACTTTGCTGATGCAGTAACCGTGTTTTCTGACGATTTGGCAATTACCATCACAGACGAACGTTTTGATGAAGAGAGATTTATCACTATTGGGATAGATGCTTTCAGTCGAGTTTTAGTAGTTGTGTATACATGGCGCAATGATGAGATTTGATTGATTTCTGCCCGCCAAGCTACGCGCTATGAACAAAAGCAGTATGAGGAGGGATAAGTTATGGAAGCTGAGTATGATTTTAGCCAGGGGAAGCGGGGAGCGATTGAATCAACACCAGCAGGCAAAACTCGAATTACAATTCGCCTAGATGATCAAGTACTAGCATGGTTTCGTGACCAAGTTCATGCAGCAGGTGGGGGAAATTACCAAACTTTGATTAACGATGCCTTGCGTGAGTACATTCAGCAGCGCCGTGAACCGTTAGAAGAGATATTACGGCGAGTATTGCGAGAGGAACTTGAGCGCATCGGAAAATGAGGTGAAAGAGCGATTGCTATTATTTCAGAGCGCTTGTAAGCCTCACACTACATAAAAAAAGCTTGCAAACGCAGGCTTTTTTGAAATATTTTAAGAGAGCGATCGCACTTTTAGAAAATTAAAACGTCCATTCGTGGTCTGGATCATCTAAAGCGGCGCGAACAGAAGCTAAGTTAGCAAGGTCTTTGAAAGGGCTTGATTTAGCAATTTCTGTGATTGAGTTTAAGGTAAGGGCTAGTTGTTCATTATTGCCGGATGCGATCGCATTATCAACGACAGCAAACAAAGCGCGAAAGTTTTCTGCACGTTCATCAAAAGAGCGATCTAGATACACCATCAGCAAATCTCGCTGGGCGTTAATCTTGGTAATTGTTTCTTTTTCCCAAGCGTCGATTTCTCATCTTTTTGTCTTTTCTTGTTCAGCAATTATTTTATATTCAGTATAAGCTGAAGCAACTGCGTCAATACATTGTGTTTTTTCCAAAGCTGCTATTTCACGCCTTTTAGTCTGTTCTTGCTCTCCAATTTGCTTATACAGCGTTTTTCAAGTAATTGAACCACACCACGCCCTACTCCCTCATCCTCCTCATCTCAATTGTGGTCTAAATACCTGAAAACTGCTGTAAAACGACTATGGGGTAGTAATTACCGCTACTGGGCAATGGGCCTTACTCAGAATTGCATCGACTCTATGACCGAAGAAAACGCGACCCGTAACCATTCGGATATTACTCCCTAGAATAATTAGGTCAACTTCCTGGGTTTGGGCAAACTTGAGGATTTCCTTTTCTGGGCTGCTTCCTTGAAGAATATAAGTTTTAACATCAGCACCCAGATTGCGGCCAATTTCTGCTTGCTGTTCGAGCATATCGTGAGCAATTTCCTTGACTGGAGCTAGCGATCGCTGTTCGTAAAGAATATACTCAACCTGTGGCAAATTAATCACGTTAACGATCGTTACTAGTGCCCCGGTTTGGGCTGCGATCGTACTTGCCATCTCTACAGCATTTTTACTATATTCTGTCCCCACCGTTGGCACTAAAATCTTTTTCAGCTGTTGTTGAGCGATTTTGCAAATCTCGCCTTTGGATTGGGGTAAGTGCGACTTTACCACCATTGTTGCACAAGGCGCTTCTTGGACAACCCGATCGACAAGCAAATTAAATAATGCTTTCTGGGGACTTATCTGTTCGGAAGCTCCCAGTACAATCAAGTCATAGTTTTTGTTCGCTTCATTCAGAATTACCTCCGCTTTATTACGCCCAGACTCTGTTTTTGTTTGCAGGGTGGTATCAGCAGGTAGTTGCATTTCCTCAGTCACAGCAGCCAGAGCTTGCTCGGCAGCTGTGTCTTTAACCTGGGTTGCCGCCATCCGGCGTGCTCTGCTTTGAGGTTGCTTATCACTCAGAGCATATAGAGATGTAACTTCTATCGAGTTTTGGTGAGCCATGTAACCGACTAGTTGCGCTGCAAGTTGGATGTTGGGGCCACCACTAGTGGGTATTAAGACACGATGAATCTGCTTGATAAAACTGCGGCTATCCTGTTCTTCTTGTTCCAAACGTCGAGCTTCCTCTTCACCCATAACCACCTTCGACAAACACCAGCGCAAAAGGGGTGGAGCCATTAGGGAAGTGACGATCGCTACCATGACAATAATCGAGTACATCTGGGGATTCAGCACTCCCAAAGATAAACCAATGGTGGCAACGACAATTTCCATCGCTCCGCGAGCATTCATCCCGGAACCCATCGCCAAACCTTCCCAATGACTCAATCCGCCCGCACGAGAACCAAGGTAAGCACCTGTAAATTTGCCAACACAGGCGACAGCAAGAACAATCAAGCCAAATATCAATGTTTGAGGGACTAACAGAGCTAGCAAGTTAACTTTCAAACCCGCTGAAGCAAAGAAAATTGGTGCTAGAAAGCTTGCTGTGAAGACTTCTAACATGTGTCCAGCTTCATTGCTAAAGCGACGGGATTGACCGGATAGAATCCCCAGGACGAAAGCACCTAATGCTGCTTCTAGACCTAATGCGTGGGTAAGTGCTGCTGCCGAGAGCGAAAGAATCAGCACAACTGATATACTAGCGGCGATACCACCAACGTAGTCATCAACCCAGCGCAATATCTGGTCTACAATGGTACGCCCAATTGTGAAGGCGATCGCTAGAAACAATATAGCCGCACTCACAGAATGGAAAATTGTCCCAAGGTCAAATTTGCCGCTACTAGCTAAACCTGAAACCACAGAAAGTAAAATCCAGCCGATGGTGTCGTCAGTCATCCCAGCAGCTAAGGTAACTTGACCAATGTCACGGCGAATCAGGTTTAAGTCCATCAGCACCTTCGCAATCACTGGTACTGCCGAAATACTCATTGCTGTGGCGATGAACAGACTAAATACCAATCGCTTTTCTGGGTCGGCTAAAAAATTATCTGGCAATAGCCAGCCCAATCCTAATCCGGTGATAAACGGGACAATAATTCCGCCCAGTGAAATCAAAAGAGCCGTTTTACCCTTACGAAGAATCAGCTTTAAATCCGTCTCCAGCCCAGTCACAATCAGCAAAAATAACACGCCTAACCAAGAAATCACCGAAAGTAAATTAGACTGTTCTTGACTTTTGGGAAAGATGTGCGCCTGTAAGTCTGGAAGGATTAAACCAAATAGAGAAGGGCCAAGCAGCACACCCGCCAGTAATTCTCCAACAACAGGCGGTAGGTTAATCCGGCGCATCAACTCACCTAATCCCCGCGCTACTAAAAGCAATAGTGACAGTTGCACCAGCAGCAACAGCAGCTCGTGATGACCGAGAGGTTTTATTAAACCGTCACCTGCTGCTTTCTGTGCAGCGATTACAGGCACTAATATCAGGGACAGGTTTTGCATAATGTCCAAAGGTTGGATTACAAATTTTTAAAGGGGCTGTTCAAGTAAATCCTGAAAATGTTTACTTCCACATCGGTCTAGGAGGTTAAACGATCATTGTGATTATTAATGGCTAGATTATCATGAGCGATCGCCCGAAGCTGTAAGTTCAGCAGCAAAGCTGATTAACTTATTTTCGAGCGCGAACAAAGAACTTTGTCGTATCTTCCCAAATACCTTGATCGGTTGCTAGTTTCTCAATTTCTGCTTTGTACTCAACTTGCAACTGATTTAATTGTTCTGGTGATAATTTTGACAACAACGGATTACCTTTAAAATTTATATTAATTGCTGTCCCAGATAATTTATTATCCCTAAGAGGGCGATAACGTCCTGATGGTTCAATCTTAATTTCGATATCTCTAAAACCCGCTTGATTGAGCAAATTGCGACATTTTTCTAGAGTCCCAAGTGGTTCAAGGATATGTGGTAGCGATACACCCAAAACTCTAGCGCAGATTCTCTGCTGAAGAGATGCCATATAAGCAGTTTCTGGAGGACAGGTAAATGCCACAAACCCTCCTGTTTTCAAGATGCGATACCACTTTTGCAAAATAGTAAGAATATCAGGAAAAAGTACGATCGCCTCACAGCAAAAGACAACATCGAAACTATCATTGCTCAAGTTGAAATATTCTGCATCTGTCTCAATCAACTCGATGTTTTGTAATCTGGCTGCGGCAATTTTAAGTCTTGCTTGATGCAACATTCCAGGGGTCATATCAATCCCAATTACATAGCCCTCTGAACCAACTTTTTCAGCAGCAGGAATTGCAACTAAACCTGTTCCAGTCGCCACATCAAGAATTTTCTGTCCCGAATGTAAAGAAACAAATTCTAGTAGAAGCTTGGCTTCTAGAGGATGGCGAGTACCTTCCTCATGGTCATAAGTCGTTCTACTACCATAAAATTCTCTTAGTTGCTGCTTATAACTATCCTGATCGGTCATAATCAAATGTCAAATTTTCTCCACTTTATAGTAACTCTTGTAGTGATATTGAGTTGCTCGCTGCTGAACCCAACTCTGACAGCACAAGCCGCGACTGGTGCGATGTCTACGACGGGCTACGCCTACGGCGAGTACATCTTTCTGACACCGGGACATCTGCTGAATCTACCACCTGCTCCCCCATTGGATGTTTTCAAAAATCCCTATCGCGGCTTGTCACCGTTTGAAGAAGAACACTGCAACCTGTTCTTTGGCAGAAACGCCTTAACGCTAATGTTTAATCAAAGCGGGCAAACAGATAGCCAAGTCGCCAGCGTTTAAACTTTCCTGGATCGCCCCATCCTCCCCAAGGTAAATGTCCTTTCGGAGCTTTAAGGCTAAAGAGCACACTATTGTAATCTCGCCATTTGTAATCTTCTTTACGATCTACAGTGTATTTCATTCGCCATCCTACACAGTCACCAAAAGCGCGAAATGTTTTCACACCTGAATGGGGATTGCCATCAATTTCTTTACTCTTCCAAATTTGATTTTGAACACTAAACCCAAAATGGCTATTGCTATGGGTTATCCACAAGTTATCAATACTTTTTAAATCCTCGGACGGGAATTTTTGGATATCTTCTACATCCAGGTATTGTTTAGCTTCACACTCAGCAATCCTCAGCATGATAGTAAACGTTTCTTGATCGGCTTCCTTCCAACGTCCCGTTTTTAAAAGGTTTTCCAATCTAGTGTAGTCATGAGTCAGTCTTTTCCTCTTTAAAACTGGCTTCAAATGTTCTTCAATCCTGCGACTTTCGCCAACTACATCAACTGGTATTAATTTCCGATCGCCTATTGTATTCTTATGTATAGCAGTTTGAATAGCAACACAACCTAGCTCGTAGGCAAATTCAACCGACTTTCCTGCCCCAAGAGCATCATAAAAGCCAACGGCAAATGCGATCGCTGCATCATCTCGAATCTCCTGGTTCATGCCAATGACATAATTAATGTGCTGAACAATTGCATCTGCTTGCACCTCAGAATAGCAAGCATTTAACAATACACATTCAACACTGTTAGCAAAAAGCTTAAATAAGCTCGATAACGCTTCGGCACTAACAAATTTTGGTAGACCAGCTATATCTTCCAGAACTAGCCCTGATTGTCCTTCTCCATGACCGCAGAAATGAACAATCTGAGGTTCAATGTCAAGTAAAGCGCGTTGGATGTCAATCGGACGGGCAGCAACCCTGATTTCCAGTTTAAACTGCTCGCGAAAACGCGATCGCCGAATCGCTTCTTCAACATCCCGTATTTCCTGCTCCAAGCGTAATCGAGAGGTAGCAGGAGGGTTAGCGGCAATAATTAAAATTTTTTTCATTTTTTATTTAGGATTATTAAGGATTTGGCGCAGCCTCAGAAATAAATGATACGATGGAATTTTGGGCTAATTAGTTTTGATTAGCGCATCTGTGCAAAAACCAGGAAACCCTCTTTTCCCCTGCTCCCTGCCGTCTTAATGATAAGTCTTCAACCGAACATGATATAAGACAAGATGAAGGCGATCGCTCTCTACTTTACCAGGATCAAATAACTGTTGCTTTTACTGCTTTGCTCCTGGAAGATTACTCAAGCTACGACTGGCAACATCAGCACTGAGTCCCCAGAGAATCAATCCTAAATAATCGGCAAAAGGTCTAGCACCGAAGGTTGTGCCGTTCTCTATATAAAGAGAGCTGATACCCATAGCTGATAAGCCAACAAGCAAAGTTAGAGATAGTAGCGGACGCACCACCCAAAAAGTTGCCTCAGCGCGAACTTGATCGGACACACCAGAAAGATTAATTAAAAGCTGTTGGAATTTACCTAATAGACTGGATGTAGTCTTCGGTTCTCCAGTCGGTTGGTTTATGCGATCGGTTGCTGTTAGAGCTTCCTCTAGGGATCTTTTATAGGCTTCAACCCCTGAGTCTTCAGCGCCTCTGGGACTAACGCTGTCTAAATCTGAACTGATTTCCTCTAATAGCTCTTTGGCTTTATTATCTTCTTTTTGAGCGATATACAACCGAGCTTTGCGAATCTTCACTGTATATTCATCAACATCTGTGGGAAAGGTAGTTGCTTGCTGATTGAGTTGATCCTCTAATGCTTGCAGCTTGATTAGGGTTTCGAGGCGATCGCGAATTGTTTGCACTTGAGTTGGTACTACATCCAATCGTTCCCGGACTACAAACGTGCGAACTTCAGTTACCATACCCGCTAACAACTGTTTGTTTTCGTCTTCTAGTTTTGCGCCTGCAATATCTGCTTGCAAACGGTAGACTTCTTCGAGTGCATTTGCTTGTGGCTCACCGCGTTCTTGCATATATTTGAAAAGTCGGCCCAAAATCACACCAAATAACAAAACAATCAGTGGAAATACAGGGCCGTTGCGAACACTTAAGTTAATTGGCAAAGAGAGGCGATCGCGGCGATTTTGGAGAGTCAGAAAAACTGCTCCACTATACTGATCGGGAGGTATTACAGAACGTTTAAGGATGAGTGGGATGCTGATAATCTGATTGGCAGGTAGGGATTTAATATCAACAGAAAGAGAAATAGCTTGGTTATTAAGTTGGTAGCCTGTAAAGTCACCTTCTACAACTACTGCTGTATTGAGGATGCTAACAGGAACCTGAGTAGAATTATCAAATCGAAGCTCGCGTTGGTCGATATATGCACTGGCAGGTAATAGCAGCCGAGCTAAAGCGCAGTCTACCCATCCTCCACAGTTAACTAGCTGAAGGCGGATTTGCTCTGTTCCCTTTAATGGCATCAATTCTGGGATTGCATTAGGCTTTGTTGTTTGAGGTACTACTGCTGTTGCAGGGTTTTGTCCATTCACTTCAGGCACAGACTCTGTTTGTGCCAAGACCGGTGCTTGCAGTAGAACAAGAGGTAAAAGCATTGCAGGGAGCCATTGTTTCATCTATCTAACCTTCTCGTTAATACGTTAATACCAATGCAAGCTGTGAGCGTAGGTAGACGCGCAGATGCTTATTGTCACTGCCCTTGCTGCACAGGTCAAGCTCTGTAAATATTAGGTTGAATAAGTGATACTGACATCACTTATTTGGTTAATTTGTTCAATATCAGTTCACGTTATTAATTAAGGTCAATGCAAAAAGTCTTCATGAAGCGGCATCCGTTGCTTGAATTTGCCAAAGCCTGATTTCCAGGTCATCACCGCCACTAGCCAGAAGATTGCCATTTGGGCTAAAAGCGACAGTACGAACTTCACCCAAATGTCCAGCGAAGGTTTGAAGAATCTTTCCAGTTTGTAAATCCCAAATCTTCACAGTGTAATCCGCACTGGCACTAGCAATTTTTTTACCATCTGGACTAATGGCAATACACCAAACCCGACCTGCATGACCTTCAAGGATATGGGGTATCTTCTTCGTTCCAGTTGTTAAATCCCAAAGTTTGATTGTTCTATCTGCTCCGCCACTTACCAATGTTTGACAATCAGGACTAATTGCCAGCGATAAGACCTCACTCAAATGGGCGTGGGCGATGATATGGTGTGGCTGATTAGAGTTCTGATTTAATTGCCAAACTTTAATCGTGCTATTGACGCTACCACTTACCAAGACTTGTCCATCTTCACTGAAACTAAGGGAAATCACTGGGCTGCTATGTGCTTGGAATGTGCGTATCCATTCGCCAGTATCCAAACGCCATAATGATACTTTGCCATGCTCTGCCCCAGTTGCAAAAATTGGATGTTGGGGGTCTGGGCTAACGGGTAGGGAATGAACAAGGGTAATGGGTTTGGAAGACGCGCGGATGGTATAACGGCAGTCTCCAGTTTTTTTGGCTGTTAGTTGATTTTTATCCCAAGCTTTGACGTTAGCATCTGCACTGCAACTAAGCAGTAGTTGTCCATCAGGGCTGATGCCAACGCCCTTAACTCTATCTCGATGACCTGTGAGTAAATGTAAAAGTTGCCCTGTTTCTACATCCCATAATCTGACTGTTTTATCGTTACTACTACTCAATATTGTTTTGCTATCGGGACTAAAAGCCAGAGAACGAATCCAGTCTGAATGACCAATCAAGGGTTCAAGTTGAGATTTGTTGATAGACACGGAAGGACTTGCAGATGTAACAATAACATTGAGATTTTCTTTTTTCTTCAGTACGGGAATCAAGTGGTCGGGAGAGAGTAGAGTTTGCCTATCTTCAGGAGACTGAATTGGAATGAGCTTACGACTTGGAGTGGAAGAAGAAAACTCCAGAGCAATTGAGTTGCACCCTAGCTTATAGGCAACTTCAATAGATTTTCCAGCCCCAACGCTATCATAAAATCCTATGGAAAAGGCGATCGCAGCTTCATCCCCAATTTCGCGGTTCATGCCAATCACATAGTTAATATACTGGATAAGTGCGTCTGCTTGGACTTCAGAGTAACAGGCGTTCAGCAGAATACACTCTACAGTGTCCGAGAATTGTTCAAATAGTTCTGAAAGTGCATCACTTTTGACAAAATGCTCATTGCCATCATCATCCTCTAACACCAATCCACCTTTTCCACTGCCATGTCCACAAAAATGAACAATTTGTGGTTCCACTTCCAGCATGGCGCGTCTTAAGTCAATGGGGCGGACTGCTCCCCGGACTTCGATGTCAAATCGATCGCGGTTTAGCGATCGCCTCAGTCCTTCTCGAATATCTCGGATCTCTCGATCCAAATCAAGAACTGAGGTTCCTTTGGGATTAGATGCCAGGATCAAAATTCGTTTCATGCTGGATTGCCTACGTCTACCGAACAACTTCAAACAGATCGTGAACAGGAGTTGGGGCTTGATCGCTTGAGTTTTCTGTTTGCACTCTCACTCGGTAAAGTCCAGGTTGCAAGCCATCGATTGTCAATATCCAGTCACGTTCTCGTTGCCCAAAGTCAAGATTCACAGCAGGTTGCTCCTGGGAAACTGATGTGATTTGTGCTTGAAGTTTTCCAAATGATATCGGCCCCGTTACTCTTGCTTGAATGCTTACAGGTTCATTGGGTAAATACAAATCATCTAAACTCAGACTAATAGCTGCTTGGGGAGCTTTAACTGCTGCTAAGTCGAACTGGCTCAATCCTAGACAGTTGAGTAGATTTTCTAGCACTTGTTTTTGATTTTGTAATGCCCCGTGCTGTTCAGCAATGAACAAGTTATCAAAGTTCTGCGATCGCTCGATGGGGATAGCCGAAACTTGCGGAACCGTACCGTCACCGTAACTTAAGTCAAATCGATTTTGAAGTACAGCTGGCAAATCTTCACTTGCTGTCAGCTTGCCGTTTTCAAGAATCGCAGATTGCAAGGTTGGTTGCTCCACACCAACGATCGGCACGACAGTAAACGACTGGCGGTACTCCTCGATATTGAGATGTTGTTTGACAGCAGCTTCAATTTCTCGATGAAACGCTAGAGCATCTTGCGCTTTACCTTTATCAATGTTAGGGAGTGCGTCAGCTTCCGCAATACGTTTATAGCTTTCGCCAATTTTAACTACTTCGTAAATGGGTAGCAGTTGGTAAATGGAAGTGAGCGATCGCATTACCTCTGTCAGATCCAGAAATTGCTGCTTGTAGCCATTTGCCAAAAAGTTTACGGCTTTGAGAGAACCGCGATAGGGCGTACCAAAGGTGAATAAGGCACGAGAATCACGCCAACCTTCTAAGACTTCTAGGTAATAGCGAGAGACTAAACCTCCCATACTATGAGCCATCAAAATCACTTTAGCGTCAGCAGAACCACTAGCTTCACGCCAACGTTTTAGACGCTTATCGATCAGTTTTTTCAAGATATGTGCATTGGGCCGACTATCTCGCCGCCAGTCGTAGGGAAACTGATAGAAGTTGGCGGCTTTATCGTCTGGATCGTTATAGATATCGCCGGGAGTAACGTTAAAGTTGTCGGTAATCAAGCGTGAAGTTTGAGTGTAACCGTCAATTTTCCAAAATCCCGGAATCAGATGGGTGTCTTGAATCAGTGAAGTTGCTCGAATGCCATCGCCTAAGCTTTCAGCATTTGCATCGTCCTGACCTAACTTTAGATTGTGGATTGTGTTACTGAAATTAGTCAGCACTTGCCAAATCGCCTGACCTGAGACTGCCCAAAGGTCTTTGCCATCTTTTTGTAAGACGCTTCCCAGAATGCCGGGAAGAATGACGATGATATCTTTCATGGGGGCTTTATTAGCCATAATTGTTCTCCTTTAAAGACAGGTCATCTCCAATTCGCAATTCGCAATGACGCTCGCAGACTCGCTAACGCTGCGCTAACGCAATTCGCAATTAAATACCCCATGCTTCAAAGCACGGGCTTGAATAGGGACGCATTATTTCTCGTGCTTCGCATCTCGAAATAAATCTTTTTTCTTATCCATAAATAAATTTAGGGGCTTGCATCCTTTTTTGCTTCGGTCAACCTCTCGCATCAAAAGTGCGTTAAAATACCGTTTAATTATTTGGTAACGGTCAAGCTTATCTGTTTTGTTGTCCACTCACGGCTGGGAGATGCGGCTACAGATAACTTTCTGGTAAGCGGTTGCTCCCGATTAATTGCCGCCAAGAGAGCATCTAGCGGATTCGCGGAGCGGGTTAATCCTTTAGCTTCAAGCTGTTCATCAAGTGAAGGTAGTTCTAACCAACGGAAGTTTGCTTGGTCAACGGTAGCAAAGACTTTCACAGTATCTTCACCTATCGAACCTGCTGGAAGTGCTACAACCTCTTTTTTGTCTGCATAAATTGTAACAAATCTTTCTCCTTTACCTGGGTAAATTTGCTGGACTGACCAATCAGAAGCAAGATCCAGAACAGCAACATTCAGGTCTTGCGAAGAAGTATTATGAATTGACAGGAATATATATTCACCTGATTTTACAGTGGGGTTACTGGGATCGACAAACTTTTTCAACTGAGATTTAGGTGGAATCTCATCTCCTTCCTCATAAATATCTGATGTTCCTAGCCACTCAATAGCTAGCTTACCTGCTAAAGGTGAAGCTTTATCTCTGTTATCTAACTCTGCTGTAGCATGGTATTTGGCTAGATGAACTAATCGTTTGGTGACAGTCGTAGCAGCATCAGAGTCACTTATTTTTACAGGAGCGATATTTTGATATGGATGTCCAGTACGATCGCATATCTCATATTCTCCTTTGTTATTAACAACAACTCGATAAGCAACTCCATCATCGTCATCTTTAGTTACTTTTTCTTCTGCTAACTCTACCCAACCATTACCATTTTTAGGAAGAGCTTGTTTGAGTGACTCCAAAGCCTTCGGTTGCTGTGTAAAAATTTCTGGCAGAAGTTTGTTAGCTGGTACTTTACCAGGTTCAGCCAAGTCTGCTTCTGTTGCTTGTTCTTGATTAAACAGGGAAACTTTGCGAACCAGATTAATTGAAGGAGAAATTAAAACAGCTTGATCTCCATCTTCAACTTTAAGCTCTTTGCCTTCAATAGGTTTAAATAGGCAGAGAGATTCAGTTGCTCCCCTTTGAATAATTGTAGCGATCGCAGTCCGATTTTCTTTATTTTTTAAATCAGTTACAGTCCGAGGATAGATCGCAAATTCTGCTCCTTTAGCAATACCATTTACCTGTCCTACCCCTAACTTTGCCTGTATTTCGCCTGTCTCTGGATCTTTCTCCACATTCAAAACTGGAACTGCATAAACAGTTTCAGCAAACTCATCACCAAAAATAATCCGATTTACCTCACCCATTGAGATCGGAGTTTGTTGTGGGAATTGACTATGGATTTTGGCATTAATGCGCTCAAACAAATCCTTATAAGTCTGTCCAGGGTTTTGTTGTCTTAAAGTATCTAGCAACCAATAGGTGAGCGCACCGTTTCGTTCTTTGGTTTTCTGATTAAATGCATACTCGTAAGCATACTCATTTTGACGACAGGCTGCTAAAAGCACATAATCTCTGGCTGCGCGTAGTCCAGAGGGTTTTAGTCCACGAGGCGTTTCTTCTGTAACCGATTGCCAAATTTCTGCTAGTGTTTCTACAGGTGCGACAAGTTCTTGACCAGGTTGCAGAGGTTTATCATCAATGCCCTCACCCCCTCGAATTTCTACATCTCCTCGCGTTGCACCCCCAGAGTGACAACAATCCAATACGACTGTAACTATTAGTTTTTGATCTACCAATTCCTTTAACAATTGTCTCAGGTCGAGATCGCGGAGATACTGTCCTTCTGAAGTGCCAATATCTGTAGGGACTAATCCTTCATCAATGCCATCATCACCTTTAATGGATGGGAAAACTGTCTTTGCCCGTCCACCGTGTCCAGAGTAGTGGATATATACCTGCGAACCTTCTGGAGCCATTTCCTTCAGCTTTCTGAAGGAATCGATCATATTCTGACGAGTAGGTAGTTTTTCTGGGGTTTCTTTCTCTAATGGTTTGCTTGGTTCGTTCGGGTCGTTAATAGAAGCTGTCAGCTTCAAAATCTGTTCTTTTGGAACTTTCCGCTCATCAATTAAAAAAGCTTCTACATGATTAATGTCTCGTACACATCCCCCAAGACTTTTGTAAAGACTACCATCAGGTAATCTGTTGGGCATATACGAGTCAATCCCGATTAATAGTGCGTACAAGTTTGCTGTTTGAGAAATTTCGTTAGCCATATAACTCCTTAATATTTCGATAAAAATTCCCAAATCATGCCAAAATACATCAAAGTATGCCAACTGAGTAGTTATAATTTTAGTCTTGTTTAAGTAAGTCGGTGCAAATAAAGCTAGCTAGTGAGGGTTGTCCTTTGTCATTTGTCCTTGGTCATTTGTAAAGGTTTTACGTGTATTTACATTTCGTAACCTAGTTAGGTTTTTTCTCACAATCAAATACGAGTCCTATAGTGTTATTAATGATTGATTGAGCAACGAGACAAAAATGCCTGAGAAGTCTAATGGTGTATTGATTTTGAAATGGCTAGCATTTGGCTAAAAATTGCTGGGAATAAATCTAGCCAGATGCTAGCTTTGTGTTTGAGCGATCGCAAAATGCTGAGAAATTTTTAATTCCCGAAGGGCGCGATCGCACTCACTATTTCCCAGTCAACAGTTAACAGTGCTGTGATCGCAACTACTGGGAAAAATTCTTAGACTCTGCGATCGCACGTACCAAGCAACATTTGTACATGATTTTCATCGAGTAGTGAACACCTGTTTAGCAAGTTTTTACATTAAAAAACTGAGATAATCAACTTTGATCGCAACAATCAGATAGAAAATAGTTTATCTACACATTTAATCTAGTTTTATCTAAAGACAAAAACTAATAATAAACACTCTAAAGTGGGAAACTCTGCAATAGATTTCAGGAGATATGAATGCAATTACAACAGATACAAATTTTAGAAGAAACACTATGGGAAGCAGTTCTCAATCGAGACTTTGCTTTTGAAGGTAAGTTTTTCTATGGTGTTCGCTCTACAGGCATTTATTGCCGACCTATTTGCCCTAGTCGCAGACCGAATCGGAATCAAGTTTGTTTCTTTGAGTCGGTACAAGATGCTGAAATTGCAAGTTTTCGACCTTGTAAGCGCTGTCAGCCACAATCTGAAATAGTTCCAAATACAGCCAAAATCTTAGCAGTATGTCGATATATTGAAGCACAAGTTGACCACATTCCAACCCTCTCGGAATTATGCTCTCAGGTGGAAATGAGTCCTAGCTACCTGCAAAGAATATTTAAGAAAATAATTGGCGTATCGCCTTTTCAATATGCAGATGCGCTGCGTAGCCAACGACTGAAGCATCGTTTACAGTCGGGGGAAGAAATTGCTGATGCAGTTTACGATACGGGGTATGGTTCAAGTAGTCAACTTTATGAGAAAGCACCTAAACAACTGGGAATGACGCCAAAAACTTACCAACAAGCTGGAAAGACAATCAGCATTGTCTATACGATCGCTTCATGTCCACTAGGATATTTGCTTGTGGCAACAACAGAGAAGGGTATCTGCGCCGTAAAATTAGGCGATCAAGCAGACAAGCTTGAACATATTTTGAAGCAGGAATTTTACCAAGCGCAGATCGTGCGTGACGATCGCACACACAAAAACTGGATACAAGCAATCCTCGACTTTATTGCGGGAAGCGAGGCACATCTTGATTTACCACTTGATATCCGTGGCACAGCATTTCAGAAACAGGTTTGGCAAGCATTACAAGAAATTCCCTATGGCGAAACGCGCACCTATGCCGATATCGCTCGTAATCTTGCCAAACCCCAAGCAGTCCGTGCAGTGGGTAATGCTTGTGGCGCTAATCCGATCGCGCTGATTGTACCGTGTCATCGGGTACTGCGAAGTGATGGCAGTCTTGGTGGTTATCACTGGGGAATTGAGCGCAAACAAAAACTGCTTACACAAGAATCAGAGCGCTGCGCGCGGGACTGGGGATTAGGGACTGGGAACTGGGGATTGGGGACTAGGGACTAGGGATTGGGGAGGAAAGATTATTATTTCGACTTCAGAACTTGAAACTTGAGCATCATTACTCGGAACTTCAACTTTTGAACTCGAAACTTCGACCTCTGAACTCGGAACTTCGACCTCTGAACTCGGAACTTCGACCTCTGAACTCGAAACTTCGACCTCTGAACTCGAAACTTCAAGCTTAGAACTTCCTATTCCCCAGTCCCTAGTCCCTTTTTTGATCGCAATTTATCAAAGATGACATTGAAAGAAACAGCCGCTCAAACACCTAAATTAGAATCGCTGACTCAAGAAAGTCTTACCCGTGGTTTAATAGTGCTTGCCAACCTTGATAGCGATTTGGCTCGGATTTTAGAAACACTGGGGTCTCCACCGATGTGGCAAAGAGAACCGGGTTTTGCAACACTATTGTGCATAATTCTGGAACAGCAAGTTTCCGTAGCGGCTGCAAGGGCTGTATTTAAACGTCTATGTGAGGTTGTTGTAACTCTGACGCCAGAAAATTTTTTGACATTGGATGATGTTCAATTGAGAGGAATTGGATTCAGTCGACAAAAGATTCTATACTGTCGTGGATTGGCTCAGGCGATGCCGAAGGCGGGCTACGCCAACGCAACTGGTCAGCTTGACCTAACCAAGCTCCAAACAATGGACGAAACTACTATCAGAACTGAGTTAAAGCGTCTCAAAGGTATAGGAGACTGGACAGTTGATATTTACTTGCTAATGGCGCTGCAACGTCCTGATGTCTTTCCTAAAGGCGATTTAGCGATCGCGATCGCTTTCCAAAAACTCAAAAACTTGGCGACGCGTCCAACACCAGTGCAACTAGAAGCAATGACACAGCACTGGCGACCGTGGCGGGCCGTTGCTGCAAGACTTCTATGGCACTACTACTTGAGTAATGCCAATAGTAATATCATGTCCGCCAAATTCCCATCATAAAAGAACCCCACCCCGCAGGCGGGGCTACGGTGTACACACAAGTCTTTTAGAGTTGCAATGGGATTGTTTCGACTGACAATACGATTGTTTCGACTGACAATACGATTGTTTCGACT